>JAEOTY010000053.1 GCA_016839625.1 Candidatus Hodarchaeota archaeon | reverse complement strand
GATCTAAAATCGTTCTAATTTTAGTTTTTCGTAAAATCTTGAATTCTTCCTTTGTAGGAATTGAACTGATCTCAATAGGCAAATCCAAGATAGTTTTTGCATCAAGTATTTCCTGCCAATCGATATCGCTTTCCACAAAAGTTTTAGGGGATGCAACATAGTATAAATCTGCTAAACTTTCAATACCTAGCCGCGCCAGTTTTTTAATTGTCCGTTTATCGAAAAGGGAGATTTTAGTTAAAGGAATCATTTTCTCCTCTTTAATAGACTTAATATTTTCCAAATTAAGATCTTTCCTCATTGTAAGCACTTGATCTAAATCAATTTCAAGCAAACTTGCGATTTGGTCATCTGTAGTTGTTAGAAAGTCGAAAATGGTTGATATTTGATCTTCAGCTAGAATTTGAAGTTGTTTCCGTGGAAGGCCTTCAAGAATAGATACGGAAGTTTCTGTTGATTCTCGAAGCTGGACAAGATTTATTTTTTTTCTTAAATTGGCAACATTTTCCACAGGAGTTTCTAAAATTTCTGAAAGTTCTTCCTCCGAGGTTATTAGAAACCTTATGAGAGTATCAATCCGTTTCTTAACAATTTTATCAATATATTTAGCTGCAATCACCCCAGTCAGAAAAGTAACAGGTAATTCAAGAGCTTCGATTGCTTTCTTCACATAATTCCAATCAAGTTCATCATCTTCGTCTAACATATCTTCAGAAGCAGTAAAATATAGATCTTCAACGGTTTCGATACCATAACCCAACAATGTTGAAATTGTTTTGCGATTGTAGCCACAAACCGATTCTAGAGGCATTCCATGCTCTTTAATCGATACAGACTGTTTTAATTCTTCAATTCGTTTTAAAGACATACGTAATATAGAATTCAACTCATCTGGTGACCAATAAATAAGTTTAATTATTTGATCAATTTCATTACTGGCTAATTTCTCAAGACCATCATGGGAAATACGGATTGATGCCTTATCAGTACTACTCCGAAGTTGGAGCATGGCTACTGGTGTTTCAAGAATTCGTTGATACCTTTCAATTTTTTTCCATTTGACACCCATGACACCGAAAGTATTTTTTCTAGCGCTGAAATATACACTTTCCACTGTGGAAAATCCTTTAGATTTCAGGGATTTCATTTCAGCTGCAGAAAGAACCCCTAGATCAATAAGTGGCATGCCAGGGAGGAATGATTCGAAGTTGGATAACAGATTGCCAACAAACTTCTCATCACGACCAAAAATTTCAGCAATATCTGTTTTGGACCAAGTAATTAAATCAATAAAAGAATTGATCTCATTTGCACGAAGTCTTGCTACCCATCTCGGTTTAATCTGAGGAATCATCGAAATTGGGGTTATAAATACTTCATGTAATTTCTGCATATCACTATTGGACAGCTTATACTGTTCTTTTAAGTCAGAAGAATATGGAAGACTATAATATAGCTCTTGAAGTTGAATATCTGATTGAAGCAACTGTTGCCAAGCTTTTCCTTCTAAATTCTTTGCTAATACAGCTATTGAAAGAGATTTAGAATCGATAAGAGCTTTGATTTCTTCGGGAGAGACTTTACTTTTTGTTCGTTCAATAAGCTTGTACGGAATTCCCGTTTTACGGTGCAAATCGTTATCAGGCCAAATTAGAAAATCAATAACACTCGAAACTCCCAGATGATGAAGTTTCTGATAGTACTTACTTGGAATGGGGAGATAACAAATGGGAACATTCAGGAGGGTAAGCAATTCCTCTATTCGACTCTGAAATGCCTTGGGTTTCAATTCCAACTCAGATATCGACGAATGTAATTCTTCTAGGCAGAGGATGTGTTGAGACTCTAGTTTTTCACGCTCGTCTGGAGTTAGAAGGGGAATCGGTGTACCATAGGTTCTTTTGATCGTTTCTAATATCTGGGGATCTAAATTCTTTAGCTTTAACAACGTAATTGAAGGGCACCGAATAAAATCATAAACTGTTTGAATACCAAGCTCCTTTAGTTGGGTCTCTAACTTTGAATCAAGCCACCATGCTGTTTTTGTCGGTAAAATTTCATGATCCTTTTCAATTTGTTCTATTATCTCTTCCTGTTTAATAGAAATAAGACGATTGATTAATCCACGTATGATAAGTAGATCTTTTTCATCAGCTAAAAGAAAGTCGATGAATCCTTTAATCTCAAGACGATCCAGGTCTGATAGCATTGATTCCTGAAGCGCAGCCACTTTTAAAAACGGTTTCTCTTCGTTTAATCGCTGTATCTCTTCAGTCTCTATCTTTTTTGACCGAAGAATTAAATTCTCAGTAAGATCTGCTATTTCTGCTAATTTTTCGTTTGGTGTTTGCATAAATTCCTTTATTTTTGAAATATTCCTCCCTCTTAGGCGAGGGGTGACACGATAATCCATCCAATCGAAGGTAGCTGCTCCTATTACCTTCTCTGCATCAATATATCCTTGTGTAATCCCTTCTTTGATTTCCTTTTTCGCACCTTTAAGTAACTTTATTGCCAAATCAGGAGTTTTGGATATTTTTTCAGGAAACGCAATCAGGAAATCTAAGACATTATGAATCTTAGCTGATTTAAGCCCTTTTTCCAAATCTTCAGTCATCCAAGGAAATATTCTCAGATTGTAAGGTTCTGTGGAAGAATGTGCTAGGTGCTCGTTGATTGCTCGCTGTTTGGCCTCATACAGCAGCTTTTCAGAAAAATGTTCTACTAAACGAAGCTGAGGTATAGGAGTTGCAAAAAAGTCGAGAGAAGAAACAATCCATCTTTTATTTAATGCTTTATGAATCCGTAAGGAGATCCGATATTTACTGAAATCATCTTCGATTGTTTTTGAAAAAAGATCAAATTCCCGCATAGAGGGGGCTTTGTTTGACCTTTCTTGGCTATTGACTGTTTTCCGTTTAATTTCAATTATACTTTCTTCCGTTAGTCCAGTTATTTCACTCAATTCCGCAGTAGGAGCTCGTAAGAACTGATAAATCGTTTGAATGTTGTGCTCAACCAGAGTTCCATATGTCCCCATAGGTAACCACTCCCCAACACTAGAAATTAAAGGACTAGGAGGGTAGGTTCTTCGAATCAATCGTGGAACTGCAGAAGCAAGAGCTTTTTCAAATTTAGAGATTTCTTCAGTGGATTGTAAAAGAAAAGGGGTCTCTTCTGCTTCTAATATCATAGCTAGATTTTGAAGAACCTTCGGAGCAGCACTCTCAAATCGAGACTGTCTTTGCTTCTCCCTCCGTTCTCGTTCAGCTCGTCCTAAATGTTGGCTTAAACCCCGAGCAAGTTTCTTTAAAACCCTTAAAATTTCTTCACGAAGTTCATCAACGTCAGCAATATACTCTTTACTCGTCTCGGGAAAGGGAATTTTTGAAGAAACAACTGAAACAACAATAGCAATTGGAGATTTATTAACATTAATTTTGTACGCCTTCCAATTCATTTTCTGGACGCATTTGCTTATAATGTCATTACCTGCACCAAATAACAATGGAATGCGATTTGCGAAACGAAAAATCTTCGGGTTACCAGATTCGCTTGACAGCATTGGCCCTCCATAAGCTAGAGCTGCCTCAATGATGAAAGGATGCCCTGCATAAGCAGAAACATCCCCCGCAGTAGCTCGAACAAACTGAGGATTCAGTTCTTTTTCTATCCCCTTTGCTAACAATTCCCACCCTAAAGGTGAGAGTGATTCACCGCTAGGTCTTTTAAAAGGAAAATATTTCTGTTCACGACGCTTTTTCGGATCACGATCGGGTGTTACAAACCCTTCGTGCACCATTCGGCGAATATCACTAGCCGTAAGATTATTGGGATCCTTTTCACGGTCAATTTTAACAAAATCTAAGAAATCTTGGGCAGTTTTAGGGCCAATACCTTGAAAGTGATCTTGGAGAAACGCCTCCATAGTTGTGCTCCGTGTAACGGCTATTTCTCGTTTAAACTGAGTTATATCAGTTCCCCATGGATGAACTTTAGCTATTTGGGGATATGGAGGCATTTCCTCAACGACACGTTCCATTTCAATCGGTTCATCGCTATCTGGATATTGGACGTAGAAGCTAGCATATGGGGTGATTAGACTGATTTGGGAGAAATATTCTCGTATAAAACGAGAAGCGAGGTTCCAAGCCCCAGTAAAAGTTACACTTACTTCTGTACCCGAGTCCTTTATTGCTTCTGCGGTATCTTGAGGAATCTCTCTTTGGGTTAAAATTATTGGCTCATTTTCGGCTAAATTTATCATTAACTCGTGGTAGCTTGTAAAATCTTCGTTAAAATGCTTGGATTTAATGATAAGAGGTAGATCAACAGATGACATGGCATTAAGCAAAACCATTTTTGCACCAAGTCCAAATCTACCCCGTGATTGGCGAGCTCCATAATTACTCCCTGTTAGCACTCTTCCAAACAAAGGTGGTACAAATTCGTTTTGAACACCACTCCCATTATCTCTTATTGTCAATCGGATGAAATCTAATTTCTCAGAGGATTCAAAAGTACTAATATTCAACAATCGTGCAATTTCTTCTTTTTCTAATCGCTGGATTTTTACATGCATTTCTGGAAGTTTACCTATTCTTTCAGCCGCATCCAGTCCATTCTCAACTAATTCTCGTACACTGGTGAAAACAACTCGCATAGTGTTGTCAAAACCAGCAATGGCCTTATTATCCTGAAAGAAATCGGCTGCAGATCTTCGTACAACCTTTTCCTTGCTAATTTTTTGTTTTGATGTTTTCGCAGCCTTTGTCATAATTCATTCCCGTTTATTTAGATTTTTCTTCTGAAAGTATGGCAACAGAAGTGAGCTTCACCCCTTGGTCTTTATCCAACTTCATTAAGGTTACACCAGAAGTAGATCTGCCGATCGTCCGAATGTCTCTTATTGGTGTTTGAATTAATTTACCATCACTAGCGACCATCAGCAGATCATCTGATTCTGCGACGCTTTTTACAGCAATAACGTCACCATTTCTTTCTTTTGTTTTGATATTTATAACTCCTTTTCCATTTCGACGAGTTATTCTATATAGATCAAATTTTGTACGCTTCCCATATCCCATTTCACATACAGTTAATAATGTCTTCGCTTTATCAACAATTGCCATATCCACGACAAAATCATGCTGTCTTAATTGTATTCCTAAAACTCCTATACTACTCCGTCCTACAGGACGGGCTTGATTTTCAGGAAAACGTATTGCTTTACCCTTCCTTGTTGCCAGCATAATATCTTTGGTTCCGTCGGTAACTTTAACACCAACAATCATATCTCCATCTCTGAGTTGAATTGCTATAATTCCTGTCGAGCGAATATTTGAATAGTCGTTGAGAGGAGTTTTCTTTATTAATCCGTTTTTGGTAGCTAAAACCAGATATTCCTCCTTGTCAAAGTTAGCGATTGGAATAATTGTTTCTATTTCATCATCTCCCTCGATCCGAATCAAGTTTACAATATTAATGCCTTTAGTTACTCGCTGTTTAGATAATGGAATCTGATAACCACGAACCTTGAAAACTCTTCCTTGAACTGTGAAGAAGAGAATAGTATCATGGGTGGACGCGACAACCATTTCTTTTAGGAAATCATCTTTTCCAATTTCCATTGATTTTATTCCTTTCCCTCCTCGATGTTGAGCACTATATGCCTCTGCTGATATAGATTTAATATATCCATTTTGTGTTAATGTTATTACAATTTCTTCTTTTGGAATGAAGTCCTCTTCAGTTTTTCCAGTCCAATCTTGATATCCTTCAGAATCATCTCTTAAAATCTCTGTTCGGCGTGGATCACCATATTTTCTTTTTATTTCCTCTATTTCTTCGGTTATTATCCCAAAAATGCGATCCTTACTCTCCAGAATCTCTTTATAATCTTGAATTGCCTTCAATATTTGTTCATATTCATTAATGATTTTTTGACGATCAAAGCGAGTTAAGCTTCGTAAAGGAAGTGAGAGAATATCTTTCGCTTGAATCTCCGATAGTGAGAATTGGGTTATCAGCGACTTTTCCGCTTCAGCTCCCGTTTCAGAGGCTCTAATTATTGATATAATATCATCAAGGTTTTCTACTACAATTTTTCTCCCCTCGAGTATATGAGCGCGTTCTTGGGCTTTTTTCAGTTCAAATTTTGTCCGACGTATAACGATTTCATTTCTGTGATCTATGAATTGAGTAATTAAGCCTTTTAGATTAAGGTTTTTGGGTCTAAATTTTATTTCCTCTCCCACACGAGCATCTACAAGCACCATATTTTTTATCGAAAATGAAACCTGCATAGGCGTATATTTAAACAATCTATTAAGCACTATATCAAGATTAGCAGTTTTTTTCAGATTTATCACAATGCGTGTTCCATGAATAATGTTTGATTCATTCTTTACACTTCCAATTTCAGGAAGCTTGCCTGATTCTTTCATACGTTCTATAATATTAACCAGACCTCGCTGTTCAATCGTGTCCTGACGTTTAACTAGATAGGGAACCTCAATCACAATTATTTGAGTTTTATTTTTCTTCTCCACAACCTCGTATTTCGCACGCAAAATGATACTGCCATTACCAGTATGATATGCTCGCTTAATACCTGAGGTTCCGAATATAACTCCTCCAGTTGGAAAATCGGGTCCAGGAATATATTTCATTAGTTCATCAATGCTTATCTCTGGATTTTTAATTGTCGCAATAACTCCATCCAGTACTTCAGTAAGATTGTGGGGAGGCATAGATGTCGCCATTCCAACAGCAATACCCATTACACCATTAATCAGAAGGTTAGGAATCCTAGCTGGAAGAATGACTGGTTCCTTGTCTAGTCCATCGAAATTTTCCACGAAATTTACTGTGTCTTTATCTAAGTCTTTAAGAAGCTCACTAGTAATCTTACGCATACGAGCTTCCGTATATCGATGAGCTGCAGCTGGTTGACCATCCATACTTCCAAAGTTCCCCTGTCCCTCAATTAATGGATATCGTAATGAAAAAGGTTGTGCCATTCTTACCAAGGAATCATATACTGCTGTTTCTCCGTGAGGATGATATTTAGCAAGAGTTTCACCAATGGTACGAGCACATTTACGAGGTTGTTTGTTATGTACTAACCCTAAATTGTGCATCGCCCATAAAATGCGCCGATGAACAGGTTTAAGTCCATCTCTTACGTGTGGTAATGCTCTACTAGTTATTACAGACATCGAGTATTCTAAGTAACTCTTAGACATGGTTCTTTCAATAGGTGTCAATTTTACATTGCTACTCATTCTCATTCCAACCTTAGGTGCTTAAATATCCAAGTTCTCTGCTTCTAGCGCATGTGTTTCAATGAATTCTCGGCGAGGTTGTACTTCCTCACCCATTAATGTTACAAAGATTCTTTCCGCTTCGATAATATTCTCTCGAGTAACTTGAAGCAGAGTCCGATTTGAGGGATCCATCACTGTTTCTCGAAGTTGAATTGGATTCATTTCTCCCAATCCCTTGAAACGACTAATATCACATTTTCCACCCCATTTTTTAATAACTTCATCTCTTTCTTGTTCAGAAACGACGTAAACTTCCTTATTTCCTTTTTTAACTCGGAAAAGAGGAGGTTGAGCTACATAAAGATACCCCTCGTCAATTAATTCAGGCATATAGCGGAAGAAGAAAGTTAGAAGTAGACAAACAATGTGATGACCATCAATGTCCGCATCCATTAATAGAATAACTTTATGGTAACGTACTTTCTCAATTTCGAATGTTTCTCGATATCCTGCTCCAATTGCTCGAATTATTTCTAGAATCTCTCTATTTTTCATGGCTTTTTCTAAACGAGCTTTTTCTACATTTATCACTTTACCACGCAAAGGGAGAATGGCTTGGAACTCACTGAATCTTCCATCAATTGCGCTACCTCCTGCAGAATCACCTTCAACTAGAAATATTTCGCGCTTAGCAGGTTCAGTTACAGCACAATCAACAAGTTTTCCTGTTCCTTTGGCTTGAGTTTTTTTCACAGCTTCTCGGATTTGTCTAAATTTCATTCTAATAGTAGCTGCTGCCTCACATTTCTCCAAAATTCCTCTTGCACTTAGTGGATGTTCATCTAAAAATTTCAGGATATTTTCATAGCAACAACTCTCTACAATGCCTTTTACTTCACTATTGCCCAATTTGCTTTTTGTTTGTCCTTCAAACTGTGGGTTCATGACCTTTACGGAAACAACAGCGACTAACCCCTCTCTGACGTCATTCCCAGAAAAAATTGAATGTTTTTCTCGAATTCCTTTTTTTAAAGTAGCGTTTTTAATTAATTGTTCATTTTTCAAGGCATAGGCATTTATTGCTCTAGTTAAACCTGACTTAAATCCCGATAAATGTGTACCCCCATGTCGTGTATTGATATTATTAGTGAAAGTATAGATTAGATCTCTCTCTGATCTATCATAAGCCAACGACACTTCTACTTGAGTTGTATCAATTGTTTCGTCAAAATAGGGTATATCTTCATGAATAGGAGTTGAAGCTAATTGCTCAACATATGCTTTAATTCCACCATCATAATGATAAACCCAATCTTTCTCTTCCACTTCTAGTTGTTTTTCATCAGCGCCCCTACTCTCGTATATACTTATGATTTCTGATTCATCAGCTGAACTCTTAATCGTGTCGCTAGGATCTTCTATAACTTGCCTTCTATTATCGATCAATGTTATTGTCAAACCTTTGTTTAAAAAAGCAAGTTCACGAAGTCGATTTCGAATAATAACGCAATCAAACTTTGATTCTCCAAAGATCTCACGATCTGGAATGAACGTAGTATGGGTACCACTCTTGTCTTCCCATGTTTCTTTCAGCTCAATTAATCCATGGGAGATTGTTTCCCCTCTAACGTACTCTTGCATGAGTATACGTCCATTTCTCTTAACTTTGACTTGCATCCAACTAGATAACGCGTTAACCACGGCAATCCCTACTCCATGCAGCCCACCCGAAACCCTGTAACTTTCGTGATCAAATTTTCCACCTGAATGCAGGCGAGTGGTCACCAATTCTAGCGATGACATGTTATAATGAGGATGGGGTTCCGTGGGGATCCCTCGACCATTATCCTGGACTGTAACTGACTCGAAACCATGTTCGGTCTGGTCTAACATTACTACAATTCGATCACACGCTCCAGCCATTGCTTCATCGATTGAATTATCCACAATTTCCCATACCAAATGATGAAGCCCATTTTCATCGATACTTCCGATATACATAGCTGGACGACGACGAACAGCTTCAAGTCCTTCTAGAACCTGTATACTACTTGCTTCATATTCTCCAGACAAAGTGTTGTACCTCAAAACTTTATTTAAGAAAATTTTGTACCTCTAGACTTTATTTCGAAAAATTTTTAGAAAAATTTGCTGTACTAAGAAAGTGAATACAGATTTAATTTTTCATTCTGTTAAAATATCTTCAAACTGATTTTTAAATTTTTTCCAAAGAAATCGCTTCTCTCAACCCTAATTTAATCGATTCTACAGGATCAATTTATGAATTAATAATTAATTTTCTTCTGATCTATGTCTCTGTTCAGTAAATTAGTTACTATGAAATAAAATCATTGAAAAAATCAGTTAATTTCCTGTTGCTAACCTTGAACAAAGGTATTCATGTAAATCTGCTTCGAGAAGAGCATCACACGTTTTTCTGAAATCATAATCGAGACGAACTATTTCTCCATTAATTTTTGATTTGTTAATCTCCACTACTGCATAACTTGCCTTTGGATTTCCGTCACGAGGTTGTCCCACGCTTCCAGGATTTAAAACAACCTTTCTTCGAAACTTATAGATGAATGGTTGATGAGTGTGCCCTATCACGACAAGTTCCCATTTTTTTAACCATTTATTGAGCTTAACTTTCTGTTCTGGAAGAGGCTCCCCAAGCCAATACGGATATAGGAAATACTCCCATTTATCTTCAGGCGTTCCATGTGCAAGAAGAACTTTTCTTTCCTCAATTAAAATCTCTTTATTTATAGGTAAAGATTCGAGGAAGTGAAAATGAATAGCTCCTTCGGACTCTAGTAATCGTTCTCGAGTCCAAGATAACGAATGAGCCGCTATTTCATTAAACCATGATTTTTGTCTATTAAAGTTCTTATCAGTGACGACTTCATCATGGTTTCCCTTAATAATATGGTTACATCGTTTTCTGACAAGGTCGACACACTCTAAGGGATGGGGGTAATATCCTACAATATCCCCAGCACAACTGATAACTTCAATTCCACGAGTATCTATATCTTTAAAAACAGTAGAAAGTGCCTCTAAATTACCATGAATGTCTGATATGAACGCCACTTTCACACTTTTAAACTCCCAATTTTAGGGTACTGGGACTTTAACCTGACTGTTGTCTAAGTGAATCTGTTAGTTCCTGTTTTTGGGACTCAAGGATATTAATTCGTTCGTCTTTCACTTTTAACTGATCTCTCAACTTACTCAAGTCATCTTTGGCAAGATCAAGCTCACGTCGCAAGGAAATAATTTCATTCTCACTTGTTTCCTGTTTTTTATTAAATTCAGCTAGTTTGTCAGCGAGTTTCCCTTCAAGCGTTGAAATTTGGTTCTTGAGATCCGAATTCACCTTCTTAATATCTTCATTCTCTCGTTCTAGATTATTATTCTCCTCTATCAATTGACCAATTTTACTTGGAACTTCTTTAGCAATTTCGACGGCTTGTGTCAGATTCTGTTGGATTTCAGTCATCTGTTCATTAACTTCATTGAAAGAATTTGTCATCTGCAATCACCTTGTCATGAGTGGCTCTTATTCCATTTAAAGCATTTGTCTTTTCATGACCATTGTCTTATCTATTAACAAATAAAAAATAACATAAAAGTTGTATTACAGCTTTTATTGTTCTAATGATTGTTAAGGCTACAACCGAACCAGAATTTATGGAAAGTAGAGTTTGTTTGCTTCCTTTCACAAATTGGTGTTATGCATATAAAGGCCAAAGGAATTTAAACTATTGACATGGATGTGTTTTAACTCGAACCATAATTAATTAGTGTGATTTACAATCTAAAAGCGTGGTTATTGTGAAGCTTATTTCGTTTAAAGCACCCAATACATATTTGGAAGGGTTAGATGAATTAGTTCGGGCAGGTGTCTATAGTTCACGATCTGAAGCTATTAGAATGGCCATTCGAGACTTACTCAAGCGTGAACTAAACTGGAAATCTGGTAACGCACCAGCTTCTTTAATAGAGG
>JAEOTY010000397.1 GCA_016839625.1 Candidatus Hodarchaeota archaeon | reverse complement strand
TTGGAAACAAGTAAAATACTCTTTGGTTCATTAACTGATTGAGCAATGGATGCGGATTCTATTAAGAAAATTAGTATAACCAAAATTCCTATCCTAATAGATAATTTATTCATAAAAAAACACCTCAATTGAACTTCTGCTTTCATCTAGTTAAGGGAAGTCAATTAAAATAGGTTGCACATTTAGATCTTAATGAATATTATGATATCCATGTGGACACGAAGGAACTAAAAGGACAAAGCAAAATGGTTGGAGAAGCAGATCTATCAATACAAATCATCAATGACTGTCGGATTTGCTTTTCTTCTTCCTTCTTCTCCAGAAATTAAAAAGAATAACAAGAGAGCTTGCAGAAATGATTAAGACTAATATAATGATATCTTCGACATAGGGTAACTCACCTGAACTCCGTGATGGAAAGAAGTTTTGAATGATATAGGTTTTATCAACAAGCTTGTATTGAAGAGAATAGTTTGTGCTGTTTAGATCTATTTTTGAATATTCTTCCTCAAGGTCAAATGTGACATCGTTATTGAAGTCATAGAGATAATAAAGGTGTATTTTTGTGTTTACACAGTCATATACTGTGCTGTAAAGAGTTTTAATGTCACTAAACAAGGATTGTTCTAAATGAACTTCATCGAGAATACCGCTACAAGTTGTTACAGTAAGATTCTCTTCACTTGTTATATCTCCAAGCATTTCAACTGCTGTGTTGTACCTCCAACATGGATAATCGAAATAATGACTACTAACATCAGCTCGATTAAAGTTAGTAGACACTAAATAACTATCATTTCCTTTTCCTACGAATTGAACCTCGTCATTTGAAGCTGTAATGATTACAGCATCACCTGTGGCATCAGCATAATGGAACTGGCAATTCCAATTGATTGTTGATGGTAAACTATGTGATTGATACCACTCAATAACTTCACTTACATTACTACACACCCAAAGCAGATCCCAACATCCGGATAAAGGGCTCCAAAGGTCACCATCTTGTTCATTCAGATATTCACGAGGAATAGAATTTGCATCATAACAGAGTCCCTGATCATTCATACCCCCCATCACATAAAATAACCCATTGACAACAGACCCAACAAGAACTTGACCAAAAACTTCTACCGTTTCGTTGGGGATAGGTAAATTGATGGTATTAGGCACCACTTGAGGTGGAACAAATGAAATAAATGAAGTACTGGGTGAGTGACGGTAATCTTCATTACTACCAAACATTACCGTGTTTCCAAGGGCAATACTGAAGATTGTGCAAAATAAACTCTCCTGATCTTGGTTTTGATAAAGTTCTTGAATATCACGTCCAGTAGTAAAAAGAATTAGTATAATAATGATCAAGAAGATAAAAATGGATGCGTTATTTCTTCTCAAGCGCTTCATTATTCTCATTATTCTCATTATCTAATTTTCATTTTATACATCCTTTCTAAGTAAAACAATGAGAACGTGTAAATGAGGATCATTTAAAGATCATTATTGCGGAACTCTTGGAGAAGTGACTGGTAAGCAATCTATCATGAGTGCTAGTAATCTTGTTGTTTAATTCTCAATTAATTGTTAAAAAAAATCATACTCATCATTTGGCTTCCCTGAAAATCACTATAAATTCCCTAATTATTATTAAATTCCTGCTCAAGTCGGATACTCAAATATTTTCGCTCCAAGAAGTTAAAATATTGCTCAAAATAGGTATAAGAGTTGTAAAGATGTTCAAAGAATGACGACAGTAAAATGATTTCATTAGAGGTTTTTTGTATACTTTTTATTTGCTCTAAAAGGTCTTCAATCTTGGATTTAACTTCAGAAGCATAATAAGTGTTTAATTTTATTCGAGTGACGGTTCGTCTATCCCATGATTGAATCATTACGTAGTATTTTTTTCGATCACCGGGTTTCTTAAGGAGTTGAACCATTTGTCTTTCCTGAAGCATTTTCAACGATTCTGATATTGTACTTCTCTGAAATTTTGTAGCCTGTTGAATTTCTTTTTGTATAAGAGGTCTTCTTTCTAGTAAAAGTTCTGTGCCAACGATAACTCTGGCAATTTCTGTTTGAGATTGCGCTAATATTAAATTTTCTCGAAAAAGTCGGTAGAATTGTTCTTTGAATTCAGAATACTTGGTTTTTAGTTCATTATCTGGGATTTGTGGTTGGAGAAGATCTATATCAATTTTTGGCGGAGCTAAAAGCTTTTGAATTTTGAGAAGATTCTCGGGTTTATCCAGAACATCTAAATAACGGCGATCAGGTGCACTGTGATTCTTGTCAAATAATCTGGTAAGATCATCTGTAGTATCTGTTAAAAGATTCAGATATAAGGTGGAATAAGAATAAAAATTTTCTAAAAAATCGTAGAAGTTTTGAAATCGTGAATGAATATTAACATACGGTTCCAATCCCTTTAATAAGGGTTGAACAAAGTCAACTCTGTTTTTATAAGAATTAATAATCATTTGAAAAAAGAATAACATAAAATCTTCGGGATGAATATCAACAACATAAAATTTCTTGCGTATTCCCAGTTTCTTAAGTCCTCGTAGAGGAAAATTCATTTGTATTATCTTTAACATTTGTGAAATTGTGGTTTTTGAGTATTTTGTAAGTTGTTCAATTCTATCTTGTGTCACAGGTTTTTGTTCTATGAATACTGCCATTAAACACCCAAAGAATTTTCTAGGAAAGAGAAGAGTACTATGAGTTTCTTCCATGTATCGAATAAATTCCCTTTTTAATGGATCAGTATTCATTATATTAGAAATCAAGTTTTCCTTCAC
This sequence comes from Candidatus Hodarchaeota archaeon, assembly GCA_016839625.1. Taxonomy (GTDB): domain Archaea; phylum Asgardarchaeota; class Heimdallarchaeia; order Hodarchaeales; family Hodarchaeaceae; genus Hodarchaeum. The sequence goes on along the minus strand of JAEOTY010000397.1, from coordinate 13,754 downwards.
TTAAAAATCTTTCCCAATTTTTGTGTTTTTATGAAAATATTTATATACTATACAGTAAATATGTAATCAAATTAAGTGAGACACAACAAAAACGACAATTAATTAGTTTATACTCACTAAAAGGACTTGAAAAGTATGACTGAAGTACTAAGTAAGGAACAAGGTGCAAGAAAGGTTTCACCAGTAGAACGTATATTCACCAGATCCCCTTATGCGATTGTTACCATGGTTGCACGCATCAAAGGCGAAATAACCGAAGAACAGTTGAAAAATGCTGTTTCCAAGGTTCAAAAAAGACATTACAATTTAAGAGTACGAATTGTTGAAGATGAAAACCATGATTTTTGGTTCACTCCGGAAGGAGTCCACGGTATCCCGATAGAAGTTGTTGCAAGGCAATCAAACGATCAATGGATGCAGGTATATCATAAAGCTTGTCCAGTTCCATTTGAATTTGAAAAACGACCACCAATTAAATTTATCCTAGTTCAATCCTCCACTATATCAGAACTGGTCATCTTTTGTCATCACCTAATCTGTGATGGCTTTTCATTGGCCTTTCTGTCACGAGATATTCTGGAGCATCTTGGAGATCCAAATAAAGACGTAGAAGTTTTAGCTGATCCTCTACCAGTTAATCTAGATACTATTCCAGCTGAAGTATCACCTAATTTTCTTATCAAATTTTTTATTAACCGTTTTAATAAGAAATGGCAAAAAGAGCCCATTTATTTCAATCAACAGGATTATGAATCATTAACTGCTGCCTATTGGAAAAGATACAAGCATTGTATGATAAGTATCGAGTTGTCTGAATCAGAAACATCCGCATTAGTTGATCGTTGTCGAAAAGAACAAGTGACTGTCAATAGTGCGATATCAACAGCTTTTGCAGGAGCGCAAAAGATCATTGATACTTCTAGGTTTAATTCAAATATTGCAGTTGCTGGAAGTCTAAGGAACCGACTTACCAAACCTGTTGGGGAGGAAATGGGTTTCTATGCAGGTGCGGTAACTTTGAAATTTGATTATGATGAGAAAAAGGATTTCTGGGAGAACGGCCGGGCTTTTCATAAGAAGATCACCTCTCTTTATACCAATAAAAAATTATTTGATGATCCTATGACCTGGAGCTTACTGAATCCTTGTATACTGGAATCTCGAGATTTTAAAGTATTAGGAAAATTTGTTTCCCCAGATGAACCAAATTATTCCAAACTTTCATCTTTCGCAGAGAAGGAAGATTTTGTTTATTCTCTCCTGAAACGAGAAAAAATTGAATCGATTAAAAACATCTTGCTAGGAACTGCGATCACCAATCTTACCCGCATGGACTTTCCAAAAACTTTTGGATCATTAGAATTAGATCGATTGATTATGAATCCAGGTGGTGCCTTCCCTCTGCCAACGGTAAGAATAGTTGTAGGAGCAGTCACTGCATCTGGAAAACTCAGTATTTTACTAGAATATGCAAAAGAAACTGTGGATACAGCAACTATGGAGAAAATTAAAGATCAAGCAACGGATTTCTTGTTAAACGAATAGAGGAATTCTCTGATTGGAAAGGATTGATTTTCTAAATATCCTCTTCTCTCATCAATCTTGCTATATATTACTGATAGCTTTTCAAAGCGTTATTGGATACCTTCCAACCTTTTTGGCATGTCGATAAGCTGCTAGAATCGCTTTTATGTTATGGCCATCAAACAAGCTGTTACTAGAGGAAAAAAGATAACCTCCACCTGGTGCTCCTTGCCTCATACATCGTTCCACATCTTTTCTAACAAGATTTAGATTGGTTTGACAAAGGATTTCGGTGGCATCTAAATTTCCTGCTAAGACTAGCTGGTCTCCATATTGGCTCTTGATTTCAGCTAAATCAATATTTACTTTCGGTTCCAATGAGTGTACACCTGCAAATCCTGCTTCAACAATCATTGGGAGTAATTGGGATATATTGCCATCACTATGCCATATTATGGGAACATCAGATGCATTTACTATCTTCTTATATTCAGGGAGAATTAAGCGACGAAATAACCTTGGACTTATCAGAGGACGTGAATTATCTGCGGCATCATCACCGAGAATAATGAAATCCACCCCAACTTGATTACTTTGCTCAACCAGTGCAACAGTCCACTCGGTACTTCTCTCAATTACAGCTTTTACGAATTCAGGCTGATCGTATAATGAAAAAAGAAAATTTTCTATCCCCATACTTAAGTAAGCTAATCCTAGAGAACAATCATGCCATGCAAAGAAAAAGGCATATTCCTCATATTTATTTTTTATTGCCTTTACCTTATCAGGTAAGAACCAATCTTGAGCATGTGTTGCTGGAGCTGTGTATTCTTCCAAGTCCTCCTGTGTTTTTACTACTCCTCCTCCATACTGTCCATTTTTAAAAATCCTTCCCCATTCATCGATTCCATTCCCATAAGCGTGAGTTTTTCCAGTGGGATACCATCCGAGAGGTAAGCAATCAAGGCCAAGTCTTTCACGAGCTCTATAGGTGCTCCCTCCCAAAGCTTCTAAGATCTCCGATTCAATCCATGCTTCAAAAAGGGGAACCCTATCTGGCTCTTTATGTTGAAAGGTAGTCAAAACTCGCTCACGAGGATCCATTTTGATTCCTCATCTAATCTTGGTATCTCCGTAACCCTATTCCTCTAAGGTCTTTCTGAAGATTGTTGTCCTCTGGATAAACGTAGAATTTCCTCGTAACGAAAGCAATCGAGAACATGATCATTAACCATACCAATAGCTTGCATATATGCATAACAGATAGTTGGGCCAACAAAACTAAAGCCTCGTTTTTTCAGGTCTTTACTCATGGCAATAGATATTTCAGTTGAAGCAGGAATATCTGATAACTTCTCAAAACGATTATTAATTGGATTGAAATCTACAAACTGCCAAATATACTCATCGAATGAGCCAAATTCCTCTTGAATGCTGATAAACTGACGTGCATTAACTATAGCACTCTTAATCTTCAGACGATTTCGAATAATGCTTGGATCTTGAGCCAATCTCTCAAGATCATCTTCTTCTGAAAAAAGAGTTATTTTCTGAACATCAAAGTTTGCAAATGCCTTACGATACCCCTCACGTCTATTAAGAATTGTAGACCAACTGAGGCCAGCCTGAGCACCCTCAAGAATGAGAAACTCATAAAGCTCATTGTCATCGTGTACTGGTACACCCCATTCCTTGTCATGATAATCAATCATTGGTGGATCCGAACCAGCCCATTTACACCGCTTAAGAGTAGGCATAAAAACACCTGTAGAGTTTGATCTATGATTACTATAGCCAAAATCTATCGTTGTATATAAATTTCCATTTTAGTCAAATAGAATTGACCGAAGGAATCGAAGTATCTAGAAACACCTATTCTTTTCTTATAATGAAATCTTAACTCCAGCGTTTTTCTAATTTTTAGAACAATCCATCTTCTATTTGTAAGTGGTGTTCTAATATGTAGTTATATTAAGAGGATTGTTTCTGACTTAACATGTTTCTGATTATGCATTTGAATACACAAACTGGTGTTAAGCACATATGAACATGTTTATCAAAGGTTTATTAGGTTTCGTGGTTGTTATTAGCATAGGTGGGGCTATTCTAGCTGGCTCCTTGTTATCAGATCAACCTACTGACGAAAATCTCAAACAATTCGTATTAGATGACTATCAAAGTGCTTTAAAAGACCCTTTCACAATTAATAAAGCAACACTTAAGGGGGATTTATTAAAAATTAAAGTCTCTTATTCAGGGGGTTGCAAAGAACATGATTTTGTGTTAATAAGTTCAGGTTTCATGGAATCGTATCCTGTACAAGTAAATCTCATTCTTAGTCATAATGCTAACAATGACTCCTGTGAAGCTTGGCTTACTGAAGAACTTTCTTTTGATCTTTCACCATTAAAACAAGCGTATCAGCAAGGATACTTAGAGGATTCGGCAACCATAATAATGCACCTTGAAGGAACCGAAGATGCAATAAACTATCAATTTTAGATTGTCTTTTGAGATCTTAAGGTTCTTACTCCAATTCTTGCTAGCTATACAAAGCTATTAGAGAATAGCTTGAAAATCCTTGGATTAAAATGACATGCTAAGAATACCATTTTTAATCCACGTACAAAACTTTTCACATTTTATTACGGAGAAATTGATATGGCTAAAGGTCTTGCCAATTCTTACGATCATCATGGCCTTGAAGAAGAAATTTATGAGTGGTGGGAAAAGAATGGATATTTTAGGCCAGAAAAGCAGATCGAATTGGGCTTAGTGACTGAAGAAAGTCCAAGGTTCTGCATTACAATTCCATTACCAAATGTTACAGGAATTTTACATTTAGGCCACGCAGTCACTATTTCCATTGAAGATTTAATGACAAGATATGCACGCATGAAACAAGAAGAAGCTTTATTTATTCCTGGAACTGATCATGCTGGAATAGCAACCCAAGCAGTTGTTGAACGAGAATTATTAAAACAGGGAACCAGTAGAAAAGAGTTAGGCCGCGAAAAATTCATCGAAGAAGTATGGAAATGGAAGGATAAATATCACAAACGTATAACAGAACAATCAAAACGAATGGGGATGAGTAGTGATTGGGGACGAGAAAGATTTACATTAGATTCTATTTGTACACGAGCAGTTCGTGAGGCTTTCTATCGTTTATATACCAAAGGTTTGATTTATCGCGGAGAATACATGATTAACTGGTGCCCTCGTTGTGAATCAGCTATCTCGGATTTAGAGACCGAATCTGAAGAAAAATCAAGTCACTTATGGTATGTCAAATATCCTATTGTCAACGAAGCATGGAAAAAACCAATGCACGAATGGGGAAGTGGAAAATGGGCCCACAAGGCATCTGAGTATATTGTAGTAGCAACCACGCGCCCTGAAACCCTTCTAGGAGATACAGCTGTTGCTACAGCACCAGGTCATAAAGAATATAGTAAATTCGTTGGCAAAAAAGCTGTTTTACCTGTGAACGCTCGCGAGATCCCAATAATCGTAGATGATTATGTCGATCCTGAATTTGGAACGGGAGCCTTGAAAATTACTCCTGGACATGATCCTAATGACTTTGAAATTGGTCTAAGGCATGATTTGGAAGTAATTACTGTTTTGGATGAAAAAATGAATTTACTTCCTGGACTTTCAGGACCATATGCTGGAATGACTCGTGAAGAGTGTCGAGAAGCAATTGTAAAAGACTTGGAAAGAGAGGACCTACTTGTCACAGTTGAACCTTATCTCCATCAGGAACCCCATTGTCAAAGGTGTCATACGGTAATTGAACCCAGAGTTTCAATTCAATGGTTCGTTAAAACCAAACCTTTAGCAGAGGCTGCAATGGAAAGAGTCCGCAAGAAGGAGACTATCATCGTTCCTAAGAGAGAAGAGAAAAGATTTTTCCAATGGATGGAGAACATTCATGATTGGTGTATTTCTCGACAACTTTGGTGGGGTCATAGAATACCGATTTGGTATTGTGGTGCCTGTTCAGAAGAGATTTGTCCTCTTCCAGATGTAGAGGATCCAAAGAAATGCCCTAAGTGTGGTAGTAGTAACTTAACACAAGAAAATGATGTTTTAGATACTTGGTTTTCAAGTGGATTGTGGCCATTTTCAACACTAGGTTGGCCTGATACTGATACTCCTGATTATAAACGATTTTTTCCTACAAATACTCGTGAAACAGGTTACGACATTTTATTCTTTTGGGTTGCCAGAGAGATGATGCTAGGTATTGAGTTAACAGGAAAAGTACCTTATAGCAATGTCTATCTCCACGGTCTTATTAGAGATGAAGGAGGAAGAAAAATCAGTAAATCCATGGAAGATGTTGATAAGTATGATCCGTTGCATATCATTGAAGAGCACGGAACAGATTCGTTACGTTATGTATTAATTTCTAACAGCATTCCTGGTCTGGATACTAATTTAGATCCAAGACAACTAGAAGCAGCTCATCATTATTGCAATAAAATATGGCAGTCAACACGATTCGTAAAAAGTTTTTTTCATGAAACAGATGTCCTCCCCGCTTTTCAGGAAATAGATAAAGAACTCCTTCAATATCCCGATCGATGGATTCTATCCCGTCTAAATCTTCTGGTAAAATCAGTTACTGAATATATGAATAATTATGACTATCTGAAAGCATCAAGAGAGATTAAGACCTTCTATTGGAATGAATTCTGTGATTGGTATATTGAGATTAGCAAAATCAGACTTTATGGTGAGGAGGAATCGGCGAAAATTATCCCCAAGATCATTTTATTGCATGTTATAGATACCTGTTTAAGATTACTTCATCCTATAATCCCATTTATCACTGAAAAATTATGGCAAAACTTACCAAATGACATAAAAGAAGTCCCAGCATTGATTGTTGCTAAGTGGCCTGTTTCTAATAATACTTACATTGATAGAGAGATGGAACAAGAGTTCCAGTTCGCAATAGACATTGTTCGCGAAATAAGACGAATTAGAGCAGCTTTCAATGTCGTTCCAAGTAAAAAAATACCCTTGCACATTGAAATAGGAGAAAACTTTGCTATTTTCGAAAAAACAAGAAAAGAAATTATTTCTTTAGCAAAAATTGACCCAGAGAAAATCATTACGTCTTCAGATCTAGAAAAACCGAAACGGGCTGCACGAGTTGTGATGCATGGTTTGTTTGCTTATATACCTTTAGAAGGAATAATCGATCTTGAAAAGGAAAAAGTCAAGGTAGAAAAGCGGTTAAACAAAATTAAAAAGCAAATTAAGCAAATATCCACAAAATTAGATGGTCCATTTTCTCAAAAGGCACCTGCTCCAATTGTGGAAAGGGAAAAAGATAATCTAGTAGTATTACAAGGCAAAAAATCACAATTAGAAGAGCAGCTAAAGATATTAACTTAAAGGCTGATGGACTTCCCAATTTGAGGAGGGCCATAGTAGTGAGCGCAAACACATAGCAGGAATACCATTTAAGAGGAGATAGATCATGCCAAGTCTTGATCGAGCTCAAATACTACCTGAAGCAGATCTACCTGATATAAATGAGTTATTACGAGAGGGAAAACAAATAAGCTCATCTGTGACTGTAAAAACGTGCCCTTTTTTGACCACAAATGATGTTCGATCAGAGTTTGAATATAAAAAGCAAAAAATTGCTAAAGGTACAATCATGCTTCATGGTCAGATAGGATATCGGAGTTTAACTAAAAGTAAACTAGCTTATGCTAAGATTTACGAGCAGATTACAGAAGCAGGTTATAAAATAGATCGCTATGGCATTTGTTTAGATTGGAGTATGGGCTATCCAGCTGCACTCCGAACCAACATGCCTCGGGGGACTGGATTAATTTTGGAACAACCTGAGGAGTTTACTGCTTTAACTCACTCTGCACCAGTCGCACCTCATTTTGGAGATTTCGTCATAGGAACTCCAGCAGCGGTTGAGAACACTGTAGCTGCTCTTGAAGCGGGGGCAACGAGTATTGGAAATATTGGTCAATATTTCACATTCCGTATGCCAAAATGGGATAATGATGTTAAAACAACTGCTGAAACTGTTAAGGCTATTGCTTTATGTGCTTCTCAGCCAGTAGAAATTCTGATCCACTCCAATTTAGATGATGGATTTGCTGCCTTATTTTGTGATATGTCCTGTAGTCTTGGGGCAGTCTTACTTGAACGTTACATTATTGAAGATTTAATCGGTGGTCATGTTGCTCATTGTTATGGCCATACGTTTTCAGATCCTATGACTCGTCTGGCATTTCAACGCGCTTTAGCTCGAGTAACAAAAACCCCTGGGAGTATGGTTTATGGTAATACAACTATATATGTTACAGGAGAAGTGGAGAACTACGCCAACCTTGCTAGTTATCTATTGGTGGATATAGTTGCTCAACAAAGCCTACCAACGGGCCATGGCCTAAACCCAGTCCCTGTGACTGAAGCAATGAGGATCCCAGAAATTGATGAGGTTGTTAATGCTCATCTTTTTGCCAACAGACTAATTCGCCGTGCTCAAGGTTTTGAGACCTTATTTGACATCAAAAAAGTTGATAAAACTGCAGATATGTTGATTAAAGCTGGACAACGCTTTAAAGAAAAAGTATTGAGTGGGTTCAAAGAAGCTGGAATTAATCTTTCCAATCCTTTCGAATTACTCCTAGCTATCCGTCGAATTGGAGCCAAAAAATTAGAAGAACTGTTTGGACCTGGAAAATCCCAAAAAGGATGTTTGCGTAACCGAATTCCTATAGTCCAAGCTACTCCAATTGCTGAACTTGAGACAAGGAGTGATGAACTGGTTGCTTTAATGAGTCAATCAGATCAAATATTATTGAAGCATTCAGGCTTTAAAATCTGTGTTGCTTGTACTGATGTGCACGAATACGGGAAAATATTTCTTGAGGGGGTGTTAAAACGTCTAGGTTTTGTACTAGTTAACGCTGGTGTCAGTGTTGATCCGAAAATTGTTGCTATTAAAGCCAAAGAATCTAAAGCTGATTTCATTGCGATCAGTACCTATAGTGGTGTCGCACTCAGCTATCTACAGTCGTTATATCAGGAACTTTCACAAATTGACCTTGTAATTCCAATTTTTGTAGGAGGAAAACTGAACCAAATCCCTGATTATAGCCAAACTAGCCTTCCAGTTGATGTGACAAAACAGCTGCGGGAATTAGGGGCGGTTGTCTGTTTCCGTATCGAAGACATGATAGAACAACTTCTAAGAATAGGTAAGGAGCGAATCAATTGATAGAACGGATCGGGATCATTGGAGTTGGTCATCTAGCAAGCTATCTAGTTGAAGGGTTGAGGAGAGCTTCTCATAATATTGAGATAATTCTCTCACCTCGTAACGCTGAAAGGGCAGTGAGCTTAGCTGATCAATTTGGAGCGACAGTAGCCAAGAATAATCAGGCTGTTGTGGACACAACTGATGTAATTATCCTGACCACTCGCCCTGAGGATACCATAACAGTTTCTGAGAATGTGGCCTTCCAATCTGGTCAAACAGTTATTTCGGTGGCTATTGGTTTATCAGTCGAAACATTAAAACCTGTAATATCACCTGCTACAGTAGTTCGAGCAATGCCCATATCTTGTGCAGCACTCAACCAAAGTCCAACGTTAATCTTCCCAGATAATCCTAAAGCCCGCGAATTGTTCACTCTCTTGGGCCAGGTTCACATTTTACCTCACGAATCAGACTTCACTCCAGCTAGTGTGATCGCTGCTTTCTACGGATGGATTTATGCATTATGCGATGAAGTAATTTCTTGGACTGCTCAGACTGGGGTTCCACAGCATACAGCTCGAAGCTTAGTGCTTGAAACAGTCCGAGGGGCAGTGAATATGGCACTCACTAATCCAGACAAAGAATTAGATATGATGTTGAAAACTTTGGTCACTCCTGGAGGCATAACAGAACAAGGACTCAATATTTTACATCAACAACAAGGTTTAACTGCTTGGAGTGATGCTCTCGAAACTGTACTCAAGCGATTAAGTAAAAGTAAGTAATTTACTTATTCACTTTGATTTGAATAGTATTCGTCAGGAAATTCACCCTTTTTCAAAGGTTCCCAATTAGTTTGGGTAGGTTTACGAGCATAATAGTAGGTGACTGATGATTGGTTTGCTACAATCTCATCAAATTCCCCATGGTGAGTAAATAAAAGAAGACTTTTCTTGAACGGAATTGCATCGTATTCGTGGAAACGATATTGACTAACCTGATTCTTACGAAAACTAGATCGAATAAAACCTAACATCCCTGCTTTTTTCCATGCGGAGTGTACCGTACACCCATGATATGGCGCAGAAAAGGCACCACCAATATAGTACCACGCTCCTTGGAAAATGTCCTCAGTTCCTGTATATTCTAGAGAGGGAGAAGTCTCTCCATCGACATAGAATTTAGTGTTCCCTTCTAGAAATTTCAAACCATCACTACGCTTAACATTCTCTTGATTCAAGACACATCCAACATAGATCCCTTCTCCTTTCGCATCAAGAAGTTTAAAAGGGATCTTGGGACTGGTTGGTCGTTCTTCACGGTATTTAGCGTGAAAAAAGAATGGATCATGAGGAAAATTCTTCTCATACTGGCGATAGGTGATTGCTCCATAAAAAATAACAGTATCCCTTTCACTTGCGTTGTTTATCTCTATTCGGGCATTCTTTTGGAATGGCATTGGGAATCTGCAAACATATCCTCCTGAAGTTTCTTCTAAATACTTAGATTTAAATTCTCTATATTTACCGAAACCTACTCCAAAAAAATCTCCAATAGGTGAGTCAACACTTGGGGTTTCTTCGTTATCAAAATAAATGCGCAAATAGACCTTCTTTCGTATCTTCCAACTGCTATAGTATTTACGTAAGCTAAGAAGTCCCGAAGAAAATGTGAACCAAATATTTACTATACAACCAGGCCCTTCTCCTAGAATGGGAAAATCAAACTTACTTTGGGGTTTAATCTGAATATAATCCTGATGCTTGAGTCCACGCTCAACCATAAATTGCCATTGTTTTTGAGTTCGATGGGCAACAAGAGGTGTTTCATTAGAGTGAGTCGATACTTGTTTGACTTTCCAAGGAACTTCTTTTATGAAAATCATTTCTTCATATGTTAATGGATCAAGGTTAGGGGGCAATTTATTTCACTTATTTTATTGATTGAACAGATATTAGATACTTTATTGAGAATGATGAAATTTAATCCACTGGATTAAAGGATAAGCTTTGAATCAGCTTTGTCGACATTGCTTCACAAGAGTCTCTAGGATCTGTTGAAAATTGATCACATCATCAGGTTTAATGCTATAATACATAACTGGCTTATCTTCTAATATTTCATGTTCATCAATAATCGGTTCATCTGATTTATCAAAAAGCTCAACAAATGCAACTGGTTTGGATAATTGGTCTTCAGTTTTTCGGAAATTTTGATAGAAAACTTTAGCTGCTAGGAAGGAATCTGGATCATTCCTTGAAAACAGAATTGTTGCACCTGAACTCTTATAATAGCGTGTATGAAGCTTGTCTGTAAATAATCGGCCTACTGGTTGAATGAGCAGGATTTTTATAAAACCATTTGGCATGTGCCACTCGAAAGTAGAAATGTTCGCAGAAAGGATTGAAATATTCATGTGTGTAGATCGTGTTGGATATTTCTCTAATAATTTCTTGATTAAGTGACTAGTTATTGCGTCAGGATGACTAAGAACGGATATTCGCACTTCGTTTTCCGTAGTTCGACCATAGTCACTCATTTGTTTTTTCCACTATCCAAGTTTTTCAATCCTTAACACCTAATTAAAATAGATTTGCATTTAATTGAAATCTTAGGGAAAATAAGTTCAAAAAAAAAGTTAAATTAGTTTGATTTCTTTCAATATCAGTTTACAAAAACCCGTTTTGGTGATAGGAAACCATCTTCGATCCAGCTTCAATCCAATCCTCTGCAGCATTTTCAAAAATTATCTTAGCTCGCTTATTTGCTTCTTTGATGATTGAAAGTTCATCAATATTAGAGAATTGATTGTTAGATATGATCTGATTGCCATTAATGATCACGTTATCTACTTCATTTCCCGTTGTTGAATAGACTAAATTGGGAATAAAATTCCTAATGGGTTTCTCCACTATAGGAGTCAAATTTAATTTCTTCAAATTAATCGTGATTATATCAGCCCGCTTTCCAACCTCAAGACTTCCGATTGATTTGTCAAGACCGAGGACTCGTGCCCCTCCAATGGTCGTTAATTGCAAAGATTCCCAGGGTGGTAGAGCAGTTGGATCTTTATTGATAACTTTTGTCAATACGCTAGCCATTCTCATTTCCTGGAACATATTATGGTGACCTGGTCCAGGAGCTTGATCTGTTCCTATTGCTGCATTACCTCCAAGTTTCATATAATGACCGAGCGGTGGAACGATGCCATCTATCATCGAAATTGCAGAAGGACATCCAACCATTCCAACTCCCCTTTTCACCATTAGTGACCGTTCATCAACGGAGGTATCATGAATATGAGCAGCTACAAGTCTATCACTGAGCAATCCGTTTTTTTCCAAGATTTTGATTGTTGTTTGATTTTTACCAAATCTATTGGTGATTTGAAGTCTTTCCCGTTCTCCTTGTGCCACATGCATATGTAATTTGCACCCTCGGTCAATAGCTTGTTGTTGGATGTCTAAAAGCAGTGGTACAGAGCAAAAATCAAGAGCCTGAGGCCCATACATCGAACTTACAAGCTTATTCCCTTTAAATTCCTGAAATATATCATTAGCTCTTTTCAAGGCTGCTGATCCTTTCGCACCATCAAAATCATAAAGATCTGTTGGTTTCAAATGAGCTCTATCTGAACTTACCTCATTTAGTGTCTCGATAGCCACTACCCGGACATTAAAGGGAAGATATACTTGCTTGACAAGTTTTGATACAAATCCTGCATATTCTGCAAACGTGGTTGTACCCGATCTTAACCCTTCTAAAACTGCCAGCTTTGTACCTATAATGTGATCATTGGCTGTTAACCATTTCATGAACGGCCCAAGACCTTTATTCATCCATTCAATCTCAGGTAAATCTTGGGCACCCCCTCTTAAGAGTGTAACTCCCGTATGGGTGTGAGAATTTATTAATCCTGGCATTGTGATATGATCAGTACCATCTATGACTTTATCAGCCTGTTTATAATTCAGACCGTCAGTTGTACCAACATAGGATATCTTATCCTCTTCAATTCCTAATGCTCCGTTTGAAATTATTCCCAAGGCTTTTCCACTAAAGGTCATCAACCATGTATTAATTATCGCAATATCCAAGATAGTACACCAAGTAATAAGACTTAATTAGAGACAATATTTTAATAAATTTAGTAATTTCCACTTTGAAACTGGTCTTATTTCTCTTTCTAGGATGGAAAATCACTTGACAAATTGAATTAGTGTTACCTTTCAATGGTGTTGTTCATGAAGAAAATTCGCTCACGTTACCTAGTATTATTACTCAGCATTTCTATGGTGATTGGAGGAAGTATGACTGCCTGGTTGATCCAAAATGATTTTGGAAATGTCTCAGCAACTGAAGTTGATATTCTAACTGAGGACGGGATTACAATTCATTCTACTCTTCAGGTACCAATTTATGCTACTGCATCTAACCCCTTACCTGGAGTCGTTGTGATTCATGGTGTCTATCAATCGAAAGAATGGTTACGCGCTTTTGGAATTGAATTAGCTCGGAGAGGGTTTGTTGCTCTCACTATTGATGCTGCTTCTCATGGTAACTCTGGATTCACTTCTGGGTCTGATTCAGATAGAGGGGGAGCAGCTGCTCTTGAGTATTTAGATAGTCTAGCTTATGTTGACAAATTTGGAATAGTTGGTCATTCAATGGGAGCAGGAATCGCAATTCAAGCTCTTGAACTTACTAATGTGCCCATCGACGCATTAGTATTTGTTGGAGGAGGATCAAGAGACATGGGTGAGTGGGCAAATAGCACTTATCCAAAAAATCTGTTAATAACGGTTGGAAGGTATGATGAACTTTTCAATATCCCCAACCTCATCAATTCCTTAACATCAGTCTTTAATGAAACATCTTCGATCTCAGTAGGACAAAAATATGGCGAATTCAGTGATGGAACTGCTCGTATGCTTGTTATTGGCCAAACAAACCATCTTTTTGAGACTATTGATCCAATTAT
>JAEOTY010000396.1 GCA_016839625.1 Candidatus Hodarchaeota archaeon | reverse complement strand
CCAGTGGCTGCTTCCCCAATGACATCTTTGCCTGCAATTACTGGAGGAAGCGCTTTTTCTTGTATTTCGGTTGGTTGAACAAATCTTTCTTCATTACAAACCCGTAGAATGGGTTCTATGATACCTAATTGTTCAAATGCTGTAGGACTGATCATAAAAATTCCAATGTTAAATTTATTATCTTAATTGTAATGTTTTAAGTTCTAATGATAAGTAAAAGAGTAGTTTTTCTCCGAATGAGTCCCCACTACTTCTAACTTCTATTCTAACTTCTAAATAAGGTAGTTTATTATTCAGTTTATAAAGAATTCACTTCAAGAATCAAATAAAACAAATGCAGAATGTTTTTTTCCTTAATTTTTTAGAAATATTCAATGTATTTATCTTTCAATCTTGCCTCCATAACATGAATATTAAAAGATATCAAAACACTTCCGCAATCTAATAGGTGAAATCATTGGACATTGCACTAGACAGTCGCTGGATCTATTATCCTCATGAAAATAGAATCGTTGAGGACGGCAGAATTATCATTGAAGGTACTGAAATCATATTCTCTGGTAAAAAAACCGAATCAAAGGCAGTCACATCAGGTCACGATCGATATGATTATCCCCTTGGGATCATTGTCCCTGGCTTAGTAAACGCACATACGCATCTACCTGAAGTCTTATTAAGAGGGTTGAATGATGATCGGACGCTTCAGGAATGGTTAGAATATATTTGGAAATATGAACCCAATATGAGTGCTAAAGACGCTTATTGGGGATCAATGTTAGGAATAGCTGAAATGCTTGCTTGCGGTACTATTGGTTTCAATGATCAATACTTCTACTCCAGTCAAATGGCCAAAGCAGTCCATGAGTCAGGAATTAAAGCTGTTCTTTCCCCCAGTATCTTTTATGATGGGAATCCTGAGGCAAATTCAATGGAGGAGGCTTTTAAACACGCAATAAATACTTACAATAAGTGGCATGGAAAAGATAATCGGTTATGGATTGGATTTGGTCCACATGCACCGTACACAGTTGACGACGAGTGGTTTCAGCGTCTGGCTGATGAAGCTAGAAACAGGGGGACAACATTACACACTCATTTTCATGAAACTGAATATGAGATTGAAACTTCAATAAAAAAGGTGGGGAAACGGCCCATCGAACATATGGAGGAGTTAGGAGTCCTTGATGTTATTAGGGGGGCAGCTCATTGTATTCACCTTACAAGTCGTGAAATGAAAATATTGCAGAAGAATCAGAATTCTGTGCTTCATTGTCCAAAGAGTAATCTAAAAATTGGTGCAGGAATAGCAAATATCCCAGAACTCATCAGATCAAAAGTCAATGTATGCTTAGGTACCGATGGACAGGCTAGTAATAACAAACTAGATATGATTGAGGAAATAGCCATGGAAGTCTTGATTCATAAAGGATTTCAAAGGGATCCTACCCTTATGCCTTCTCATGAAGTTATTCGAATGGCTACATTGAACGCTTCTCAATTATTTCCAAAGAGAGTATATTCGGGTACTCTTACTGAAGGGACATCTGCCGATCTGACAATAATAAATTTAGATTCTATCTCTACTACTCCTATAATCAATCCTGTGAGTCATTTGACGTACGCGATCGGACGTGAAAACGTAGGTATGACCGTTGTTGATGGTAAGATTTTATATCACGAAGGGACATTCCCAACGATTGACTCAGAGCAGATTAAAGCACAAGCACGAAAAGCCACAAAAAACATAATTGAAAGAACAGAAAAATAGATCACGTTAATTCTATTTTTTTTTGGGGGAAATTTCAAGCGATCGATTATGCCGTTGTTTTCGCTTTGATTCTTCTAACTCTCATTACATTCCGTCAAAGGAGATTCAAATAGATCCGGGAAAAACTTTATTTTTGCTTTATATACCCTCTATGTTGGTACTCCTTTATTAAATCTCCAAAAGAATGTATTCAGAACTTAGTTAAAAGAAAAGTTTCTACATGATATTACTCTGTACTACTTTTACGACGACGATATTTTATGAAAATGACCTGCAAAACGATTGTTAGGCTAAAAAGAAAAAGTGAAAACCCGGAAACATTCTCAGAGCGCAAATTACTTAGACTAAAACGAAGCCCCTCTTTGTACAAGACATCAAAAATATCCCATGTGTTGTCAAATTGAGGCACATAGAGGAACCCTTGATTAATAAAAAGGATCACCCCAAGCTCTACATCCTGATTAAAAAACATTAGAGAGTTAAATCCATATGTTCTCCCACCATGCCCTTGAAGAGGGTGAAAAAAAGATTCACTATCTATTTCTACTGTATTGATTATATCATTCATCCACCCAAAGCCATAACTGTCAGAGTTTTTATTACCGTAGTAAACTTGACTTAAATTGTGCATAAGATTTATGCTCTCTTCGGATAAAATTTTGTTGTTTTTGTACATACCTTTATTCATGTGAGCAATTAAAAAATGGCTCAAATCGGTTGTTGTCGATCGTAAAGCACCTGCCCCAAGTTCATCTAAGTTAAAGTGAGGATAATTAAAATCATTATTTTCATCAGTGGGGAGATTAAATACGTTTTCGTTATCGGGAATCCAATCATGTGGAGAAGCTAATTTATCAGAAGAGTAAGACTGATAGGTATAATGAGTATTAGTCATGTTCAAAGGGGTAAATATATTGGATTGGAAATACTCTTCAATTGTTTGATTAGATATAACCTCTACTAAATAAGCTAAGAGATCATATCCTAAGTTAGAATAAGCTAATCGACTTCTCCCGTATGAATCGACTGGTTTTCCTCCAGGCGCCCATGTTCCCCATATTTCAGAGGTGTTTTCTGATAGAAGGACATCATCTAGCCAAGCAGGAAAAGAAGGTAAGGTTTCATTAGTTATACCGAGTTTTTGATCCAGATCATTAAAAACAAAGGATTGATAGAATTCCCCCCCTCGTTGGAGACTTGACTGATGTAACAGCAGTAATCTAAATGTAATTGGTTTATCGGGGTAGTTGGGGTTTCTTAACGAAAATGGAAGGAAATTACTGACATCATCATCTAAGTCAAACAAACTTTGTTCAGAAAGTTGAAGTAGAGCGGTTGCGATAAATGTTTTGGTAATACTGGCAAGAATAAATGCAATATTCCCGTTAGATTGCTCACCATACCCTTTTGACCAAATTATACTATCTTTATAAACCACACATGCTGCTAAGGTTGGAATATGCCCTTCTAGCATAAATTGAGCAATAACCTCATCAAAACCAGAATTAAAAGCTGATTTATTATTCTCCTGAAGTGATTTCTTGATAGATAAATAATTTGAATCATTATTCATTGAAGAAGAGTTTATTCCTTTACTAAATGGTATTAAAGCGATAATTAACATTATTAACGCAAATGATTTTATTTTATTCATTGAAAGAATTCATCCTAGCCTTCTAATTAATTACCTGAGAAATCTAAAAAAAATATTTATAAAACCAACTTATTACGAATTATTGTCCAATTATCATTTCTGGCTTGAATGGAAGTCCAGATATACCTTCTCTCTTCTTATTTGGAAAAAAAGTCTCTTACAAACGATGATTCGTACTAGTACTCATTATGTATTGAGCATAATGATTTATCACTGACTGTAATGTCAACTATGATTTAGCTTTATTTAATTCTCTTAACAAGAAAACGAAAATCTTTAGGCCTACGTTCCTCGAATCCAAGGAGTTCCTGACCAGTAGAACGAATCCAGGCTGGAATATCAGCTTTACTACCAGGATCAGTGGTTAGAATTTCTAACACCTGACCAATTTCTAATGCTTTCAAAGCTTTCATAGATTTCATAATAGGTTGAGGACAGTGTAAATTACGTGCATCTACAGTATATCTTACTTCACTCAAAGATTTTTCATCTATAGACTGTTTTCCTTCAATTATATTAGTTCTATCTTTTTTAGAAAGGTAAAAAAATTCATCAGCTGTACTGGTGGGATATCCTTTTTCAGTCCATAAATCCATGCCCCCTTTAAGGCTCTTAACATCTTTAAAATCAGCGTCAACTAAAATATCAACAGCAACCAAAGATAAACCCCCTCCAGGACAAAGAGTGACAATTTCTTTTTCCTTAAATGACTGGAGATTCTCTAAGTTCGATTTTATCTCAGTAACAGCTATTTGCCTAGCAGTTGGAATATGTCCATCTGTATATTCCTTAACAGTACGAATATCAAGTATTAATGGTGGTTGAATAGAATTAAAGCGATCGTGTAATTCATCCACAGTAATTTCTGACCATTCAGATTTTTCATAGAAAAACATCATCTTGAAAGTCTTTCTCCAATATCTAATCGTGTTTTTAAAGTAGTAACCCATTACGGACATTTTATTTCCATATTTTTTCTCCAATTTATGTTCACCAATTTTGAAGTTGGGTAAGTTTGTGATCTGAGTACAAAAAAGAAATCATTGTAGACGAGTTTAGTTCTTTGATAGTTTTGTTATTCTTTTGCCACAGTGATGACTACATGTCCTTTCTTTCGTCCTGTTTCGACATATCTATAAGCCTCTACAATTTGTTCAAACGGAAAGCGTCGATCTATGACCGCTTTTATCGATCCCGCCTCAATAAGCTCTTTGATCTCTTTTATTAGATCTTCAATCTTCGCGCCGTCAGAATCTTTGTTAACGTTAAGATAGATTCCTGTCTTCTTTAGAGATTTTTTACCTTCCGAAGACGAAATCTTGTCTACAGCGTCAAAAATAACATCATAAGAGGTCTCACTGCTTTTCCAAAAATCCTCTTTCGTGTAATCAATGACCTTATCGGCTCCTAGAGATCTCACCAATTCTAAATTAGTTGTACTGCAAACCCCGGTAACTTCTGCCCCTAACGATTTGGCAATCTGCACCGCATAGGTTCCAACACTTCCCGAGGCGCCATAAATCAGAACTTTTTGTCCACTCTGGACATTTGCCTTTTTAAGAACAAACAATGCTGTAATTCCCCCAGAAGCAGCCCCAGCGGCAGCTTCCTCAAAGGTCATATTGGCTGGTTTTAGTGCTAGTGCCCCGTCTTCAGGCAGACATTTGTACTCAGCATGACCACCAGAGGGGATCATTCCAGAAAAGGTAGACGCAAAAATTTGGTTCCCTTTCGAGTATAGTGTTACATATTTGCCTACGGCTTCAACTACTCCAGCTAGCTCCATGCCGAGTATAGCTTTCCTTGGTCCCCTGATACCTAAAAATATTTTCGCGATGAGCCATTGTGAGCGAGGAACGTCGAATTTTCTCATTCTCACATCGCCTATATGGACTGTTGTAGCAATTATTTTGATGAGTACTTCATTATTTTTGGGAATGGGTTTGTCTACCTCTTTGAGCTGGAGAACCTCTGGGCCTCCGTATTTCGTGCATATCCACGCCTTCATTTTACTTTTATTTTCCATTTTACTCGCCTTAGAATCTTTTCTTTAAAATTATCAAGTTAATCGTTAATTTTCTAGAGAATTTCTCTCAAAAAAAAATAATGACAGGCCAATATTACTGATCCCTGTCAATAGTTATATTATATGACTCGGAAGCAATTGCAGATGAATTAAATCCTTTCACTATTAACCATACCGCAAAGGCCATTTCTTGCACGGCTATTAGAACAAATAAAAATTCTAGATTAAGGCCGAACAACTGTAATATATACACCGCGAACATCGTTGTGCCTCCAATAAGTCCCCATCCTGATAACCATCGGGGTACGAGTTGTGATTGATATAAGATATAATTTAAAACCACAGCTGATAGAGCAAAAATGATTCCAGGCCCAACCATAAAGGTTGCATCACGTGCTGCTAGTAAAAAATCACCTAAGATTTGGTAATAGGAAGCCTCTGCAGCTCCCGCGTTTACAAATTCCTGACTAACGGTTACTAGTGCTAGAAGCATAATACTGCCAAGAATAGTGCCAACAGCCTCAATAAATCTGAGACCAAGGAATCCAAGAGCTCCTGCTTCATTCTGCTTTTTCAAAATTGGGAACAGCATAACTGGAACACCAAAAACGGCAAGAGCCCAAACTAATTCAAGGAGCAATCCGATCATTACTTGGGTCTCATTTGCTGAAACTTTGGTGAGATAATCCGGAACCTTATCTATTAGAAATCCTAATGGTAGAACAGTTAGAATAGGTGCTGCTGACGCAGTTATAAATAATACACCTACAATTCTGGCGGTCATTTTGTCTGAATTCATGTTTTATACCCTTTTTTCAACTTATAAACTGTTAAGCAAGTGTTTTTGCTCTTAAATAATTGCTATAAAAAGAGTTTGAAAAACTCATAGTACTAGATCCTGTACCTTATCGGCTCCCAGAGATCTAGGATATTAATCAAAACAATTCGGAAACAATCATTTGCTATGAATAAATTAAATTAAAAAACCAAATGAGAAAGGTGTTTTTATTATGAGAATTAATGATTTCAAAATAGGATGTTTTTACGCTAAATACGAATTTTCTACTCCATATAGGTTAAGCTCTTCTGATGCTGAGAGAGCCTGCTTGAGTAAACAAGATATTTTTAGGATCCCAAGAATACAAGATTCATGAGAAAAAGTATTTTAAACCTCAAAATCTTATAGTTTGGAAATGTGAGGAAGTGGGCAATACATGAAAAGGATAATCAGTAGTTTAAAAACCCGAAAAATTGAAATTAGGGAACTGAACGAAAGATATTATGCTCTACAGGAAAGAGGGAGGGGTGATTGTAAAGAATTCCATACAATAGAAAAATTTGATTCTAAAGAAAAGGCACAGAAGAGGATGGATCATATAGCGAAAATGTGCTTAGAAGACGATCGTGGATTTGGGGGATTGAGAATAATATTTATTGAAGAAATAGAGCTAGCTGATGAAGATGGTGGTCAAAGATCTTCTTGGTAAAAGATATTAAGTGAGTAAGTTCCTATATACTAGGTTAGATCCATTCCTTAAAGAAAGCGGGATAAGGTCGAGAAAGATGAGTTTTTTTCGTCAAACTATGAAAGAAATAATTCAGCATTTAGAAAAGTACTATTTGTCAACAGCTAAAGAACAAACGATTGATAAGATTGTAAATGATATTTTATCCTCTAAAAAAATCTTTGTATACGGTGCTGGAAGATCAGGAATGGTAGGAAGGATGTTTGCCCAAAGATTAATGCATCTTAATTTACAATCATTTTATTTATCGGATACAATTACTCCTGCTTTTAATGTTGATGACTGTTTGATTGTTGTGAGTGGCTCAGGTGAAACATTGTCTCCGAGAGCAATCACAGATGGAGCTAAGAGGATTGGGGGAAAAATTATTCTGTTATCAGCTAATCCCGAGTCAACGATTGGTAAACTAGCTGACCACACTATTTTAGTTAAAGGTCAAACAAAAGATGCGAAACAAGAAGCTTTAGCTCCTTTTACTTCTTTGTTCGATATTACTGCTTTAGTTGTTTTGGATTCTATCACAAGAGAAATAATGAATGAATTGGGGAAGACAGAGGTTGATATAATACAAGCACATGCCTCATTAGAATAATTACTGAGGAGAGGCTTAATTTGGCTACTGAATTAATTAAAACTAAGATTGATGTCAATATGAAGAAGGATAAAGAGACCATTTTCGATGTAATAGGCTTAGGTGAAATAGTTGTTGACGTACTACTAAAAATTCCCCACTTCCCTAAACCAGATGAAAAAATTTATGTCGTTAGTAGTGAGAAACAAGCAGGAGGAGTGACTGCTAATTTCTGTGTGGGCGTGGCACGACAGGGTTTACGTGTTGCCTTTATTGGGGCTATAGGGAACGATAATGAGGGAGATTATTTGCGAGAAAGGTTATTACAGGAGGGTGTGGATGACAGATTCCTTTTCACCAAAGAACAATGTCAGACACCAGTAAACATTGTGATGATTTCTGAAATAGGAGAAAAAGCCATTCTCCAATCCGAACACATGCGTATTACATTACCACACAAGGAATTAATTCAAGCTGATCTAATTCAAACAAGTAGACACCTTCATTTGACAGGAATTAATTTTGAGACAGCTCTTAAGGCAGTAAAACTCGCTAAACGTAACGATTTATCTATTAGCTTGGATTTAGAATCGCAAATAGTTAAAGACTATCATGACAGGATTCATATGTTATTGGAGTATGTTGATTTCCTCTTACCAAATAGGCTTGGAGCGTATGAATTTACTAATATTACAAATCCTAGCAAAGCTTCTTTGAAATTACTAGAGTATGGTCCCAGTGCTGTAATCATGACTCTTGGAGAAAACGGAGTTCTTCTGACAACTGAAGAAAAACAGGAATCACTTCCTGCTTTCAAAGTTAAAAATGTAGTGGATACAACGGGGGCAGGAGACGCCTTTAACGCTGGCTTCATCACAGGCTTTCTTATAGGAAAATCATTAAATCAAGCAGTTAACCAAGGACAAGCTACTGCTGCTCTTAAAATTCAAGGTATGGGAGCACAAGCTTCTTTACCAACTTTACAACAATTAAAAGAATACATGGAAGATCAGATGTGAGATTTTATGTCTAAATCAACTGAGAAGAATTCAGATGAATTATCTGAACTTCAAAAAGACGCATTAAAAGAAGTTGGGACAATGGGCGCAGGACACGCTGCTAGTGCGCTTTCTGAAGTTCTCGAAAGGCCAATTTTCATGAAAGTTCCATCTGTTAAGATGGTCACGATTGAATCGATACCAGATATATTGAAGGCTCGATTTCCTTCTGAGACCCAAATTGCGATTTCTTCTGCCAGTAATACAACAGAAATATTCTATTCCGTTTTGGTATTGTTTGACAAAGAAACGGTATCAGAGATTCTTAGCCAAAAGTCACCTCCAGCTGATGATATTGAGGCTTTAATGGAATTCAGCACCATGTTCATGGATATGATAAAAGAGATAGGATCAATAATTCTCATTAAGTATATCTTTACTTTGAACTTATTTCTGAATGTGCATTTAGCTATCCCGTCTCACCCAAAATTACGGATTGCAACATTTGATTCTTTATTTGATTATGAATTAAAAGATTTTTCAAGGGATGCAAGTGTAATATTCATTGAATGTGATGTCTATTCAGAGGATGATAGTCACATTAAAGCTGAATGTATTTTGATTCCGCATAGCGAGACTAAAGAACGCTTTCTCGGCACCCTATTCACCCAATATATTTAATATAATTCTGATCTTAGCAAATGGAGGAAAGACCAATTAATCCAAAACCTCACTTAAAACGAGAAGAGAATAGTGGGCAACAATATTTTGTGGATATTGGTCAAATTAAACTAGGTTTTGAAGGAGATCGCTTGAGGATTTCATCACTTGGTTCTTGTATTGGCTTAGTATTATATCCAGATGATTCCAATCCTAAAAAATGTGCCATCATGGGTCATATTATGCTTCCACAATCTAAAGAAAAGGATCGCAAAAATCCAGAACGTAAAAATAGATTCGGACCAACAAGGTTTGCAGATATCGCTATTCCTGAAATGATCAAACGTTTAGAAGATGCATCTGGAAGAACGAGACGAAAGCGTTTTGTTGCTAAGATGATCGGGGGAGCTGAAATGTTTGGATACACCAAACTGACATTGAGCATAGGTAAGGAAAACGCGAAAATGACAAAAGCCCTCTTGAAAAAAGAAAAAGTCCCAATAATCAAAGAATTCACTGGAGGAGACACAGGTATGTCAGTAATCTTTCAGGTAAACGATTATATCTTGAAAGTCAAACCAACTGGAGGAAAATCAATCATAATCTAAAAACGAGATTTCTGAGATTATTTGACTAATTCTTCGTCTCGTAGTGCTCTCCGAAGAACCTTACCTACCTGAGTCATAGGTAACTCAGTTCGAAACTCAATATAACTTTCATCGTGAGGTTGTTTGTATTTAACTAGTTTTTCCTTACAAAATGCAAGAACCTCTTCTTTAGAGAGTTCTTCATCTGCTTTAGGAACAATAAATACCTTAACGGTTTCACCAACTTTAGGATGGGAGACTCCGATGACAGCCGCGTTTGAAATTTTCGGATGGGCAATGAGGACTTCCTCGATTTCTCTAGGATAAGCTTTAAAACCTCCGACGTCAATCATGTCCTTTTTACGATCAGTAACATAGAAATAGAAATCTTCATCATACTTCCCGATATCTCCAGTCAAGAAATATCTTTTACCATCGAATTCTCTCATGACAGCTTCCGTTTCTTCAGGTTTCTTGTAATATCCTTTCATCACTTGCGGCCCATGGATTGCTATTTCGCCCTCCTCGTTAACTCCTAATTTTTTTGTTCCTGTTTCAACATCAACAATAATGCAATCTGTGTCTGGATATGGAATACCAATGGACCCTTCCTTTTTCAAAGGTTGATCATGCCCAGGAGCTGCTGCCATAGGGTTTGAATGAGTAACTGGGGATGTCTCAGTTAAACCATATCCCTCTGCTAGGTTTGCTCCCGTGACTTGTTCGTATTCTTGTAACACAACTAAAGGTAGAGGAGCTGCACCACTTGTACTAACCAAAATGGAACTCAAATCGTAATCTTTAAGGTTAGGATGATTCAATAGGGC
The DNA here is from genome assembly GCA_016839625.1 of Candidatus Hodarchaeota archaeon. Taxonomy (GTDB): domain Archaea; phylum Asgardarchaeota; class Heimdallarchaeia; order Hodarchaeales; family Hodarchaeaceae; genus Hodarchaeum. Next base: position 386 of record JAEOTY010000396.1, on the reverse strand, counting down.
TATGTAGAGCGTGGGGACTGTATTAAATATTTGGACCTTGTACTTATCGAGTAAGTATAAGATTTGATTGAAATTATTTTCTCTAGGATCGAGCATTAATATTCCTAAAGCACCATATTGAATACCCAAGTTCATTGCTGTGGTTGCTCCATAGCTATGATAAAATGGCAGTGAACCTATACCCACTGTGGTACCTCTCTCAGGTGCAGGTTGCATCCATACAGAACATTGTTCTACATTAGCAACAAGATTCTTATGGGTCAACATTGCCCCCTTCGGCGTACCTGTTGTGCCTCCAGTGAACATTATGACAGCTACATCATCAGGTTTGACGTCAACTTTAGGCCGATCTGATGCGTTATACTTATCAAAAATTTCGTGCATGT
>JAEOTY010000395.1 GCA_016839625.1 Candidatus Hodarchaeota archaeon | reverse complement strand
AGTCTTTATTTCTTTTGTTGAAATCTTCCATGATTCTTATCATTGAATCGATCTTCGACTGGAAATTTCTCCAAATGTTCACTTTTCTCCAATTTTTGGACTCTGTCAAAGTAGTAACTGTCGAAGATAGACCAACTTTGAAGAAGTTCTGAAAATTAATAGGAGTTATTTCATTCTCAATATAATCTAAAAGTAGAGAAAAAGCTTGAACGTTCTGGAAAGTAAAGCGATTTGTTAATATTCTGTTGGGAAATACGAATCTGCCAGAAGGATTGAAAAGAGGATCCTCTTTTGACTGTTCTCCTTTCTTCATGACATTCTCAGCATTTTGACCAATGATCTGAAATTTTTGCCAAATTCCACGTAATTGTTCAACATTCAATGATTTTGTTTTTACTTGAGATATTAAAACAGCGAGAGGGTTAAGGTCAACTCCACCGGCATGATTATGAGTTAGAATTCCTTCAACTAATGAAGTACCACAACCCATGAATGGATCAAAAACTCGATAATTACCTGATTTAATGAAGATGCTGTAAATTGAACGGGGAATCTGTGGAATAAATCGAGCGGGGTACGAATGAAATTTATGGGAGAGATACTGAGTATTGGCTTTTGGAAAATCCCAATTAATTTTCCTGATGTCGTCTATTGGAAAATTCACTTTCGTACCTCATCGCAACTTCTTTTGTTATCAAAGATATGAATTATTCATCTCTATTTTCTAAGTTTTGAGCATTCTCGTGATTAGACAGTTTCTCTTCTAATTCTTCCTTTAATCCAGCAACCATCAAAGGAGATTTCTTTTTAATCTGTACTATCTCTTCAAAATCATTGATGAGACGTTTATACTTGTGGATTTTCTTCCGGAATTCGTATAGGTGTGTCCTTTCAGTGCTTGAAAGGTTCCTTCCTATTACCCGTCGCACAACTACTTTAGCTTGCCCAACACTAATAGCATTATCATATGTGATGTTGAGATTCTCCGCGATCTTTGAAATTACAAAATCTAATCCATAAACAGTAGTTAAGACTTGTAAAACTGATCCAATTCGTTTTATCGCGTCTTCAGATGAGAGAACCACCTCCGTACTCTGTCCAAGTACTTCTCTCTTCTTTTCTAGTATGAAATCTACTTCCATTGAAACAGGAAAAATGAATTCTGGATGGATTTCTCCAATTTTTCCTTTTGTGTAACAATAATTTAGATAAACATAGAAATCTGTGAAATCCGTTGAAGGTGAATCTGAAATTTCTATTACCTGCTTAGCATTCTTAGTATAGGCTAAAACTTCATTCCATTTCGATTCTTGACTAGAGAAAGATTTAATTTCATCTCTGAGTTTTTGATAAAAAGGTGTGCCTCGGAGGCCTAGATAATTAAGAACTAGTTCCTTTGCTTCCACACCAATTAACTTAATCTTTAAAATTTGCCTTTCATTTAAAAATGAGGCTAAATTTACTTCTTCTGATCTTTTTAGAGATTGTTCAATCTTATTCATTAACTCCACCATTATGTCCAACTGACACTTGGCCTTCGATATTAATAAAGTTTGGCCATGTGGTAATTGGCCGAAGATCTAATTATGAATGATGATGTTTTTTATGAGGAATTTTTAATATTATAAAGTATAGAAACAACTCTAACGAGGGATTAAGACGTTCCCAACCATGAGATTCTCTAATCGGGCACCATATTACCATAGATATCGTCCAAGATATCCCCCAGCAGTGATACCTCTTCTTCAAAAAGAAATATCCCTTCCTTCCACATCCTTGTATCGGATTGCGGATCTTGGATCAGGTACGGGGATTTTATCTGAATTATTTCTTAGAAATGGAAATACTGTTTTTGGAGTTGAACCAAATAAAGAGATGAGAGAGGAAGCTGAAAGACAACTCGAAAGTTATCCTCACTTTATTTCAGTGAATGGTCAAGCAGAGTCCACCACCTTAGAAGATAGTGATATCAATCTGATCACTGCGGCTCAAAGCTTCCATTGGTTCGATATTGACAAAACAAGAAAGGAGTGCCAAAGAATTTTGAAACCAGAAGGTTATATGGTGCTTATATGGAACCAAAGAAAAGAATCAGGATCATCGTTTGCAAAAGATATTGAGCAAATACTAGTGAAATATAGCAAAAATTACCATAAATCGCAAAGAGATTTGGATGAGAAGGATTTTTCACAGTTTTATGGACATTCCAATTTTAAAACAAAGATTATTCAGAATTTTCACACCAGAACTTTTGAAGAACTTCGGGGCATGCTCCTTTCCATATCTTACACTCCCACGGAAGAAGATTCAGTGTACCCTCAGATGATTGAGCACCTGAAGAGGTTATTTTCCAGAAATCAAATTAATGGTCAGATAAAGGTAGAGTACGATACTGAAATCATCTATGGTCAAATTTATTGACATAAATTCTATTATTAATCTGTTACGGGGTGTTCAGGACATCTCAAGCTTTATTAATCCTTTAATGATTTCAAAATTAAACTATAAACCTTTCAATTGAGTGAATAAAAATGACTGTACCACAACAAGCTCGATGTGTTTTCCACCCTAATCGTGTCGCTGTCGCAAAATGCGAAAAATGCGGTAATTTAATCTGTTTGGAATGTAAAATGACCCGCAGAGTCAGGAGAGTGGACGAAGGAGACAGTGTATACACTTTCTGTCCACCGTGTTATCAAACTGTTCAGAAACGAAGTAGAAGGATGGGAATTATCGCTTTGGTTGTATTTGTAGTTGTTGTGATATTTATGATATATATGTTCATAACTTTGACTTCCAATATGCCCACAATGCCAGAAATGCCCGAAATTCCTTAAATTCCTCCTTTTTGTAGTAAAATGTTCAAATATCTCTTGTTTTTTGATATGGGATAGGGAAACACAATCTCCCTATGATTTTAATATCAATAACTTTCTTTCTCCTATATGAATCTGATTAGACCACCATTAGGGATAATAAAATGTTACCTTTGGATATTTAGAATTATGTGATTAACAATAAAAAGCCTGAAATACTAATCTGTAAAAGAATATATCATCCAATTAAGTTCGTAGACTCCTAGAGTTTCTAGAAGGAAAAAGTCATGGAAAAAATTCAAGATCTTCTCTCATTAAATGGAAAAACAGCCATAATTACAGGAGCAGCATCGGGTATTGGACTAGCAACAGCTTCCCTCTTTGCAGACATGGGAGCAAGAGTAGCATTGATAGATATCAATGAATCAGCTGGGAAAAATGCTGCAACAGAAATCAGGAAACGAGGAGGAAAAGTAAAATTCTTTCACAGTGATATATCATCTGATAACGAGTGTAAAAATACAATTAAGGCTATCCATGAGGAATTTGGAAAAATTGACATATTATTCAATAATGCAGGAGTCATAAAACGGAAAAACATCATTGATCTTGAGGAACAAGACTGGGATCAAGTTATAGATGTTAATCTTAAAGGAATTTACTTAGTATCTCGTCATGTAATTCCTATTATGATTCAAGGAAACGGGGGAGGTATAATTAATACAGGATCTGGTTGGGGCCTCAGAGGGGGATCTAATGCATTGGCATATTGTGCCTCGAAAGGGGGAGTAGTGAATATGACTCGAGCGATGGCAATCGATCTTGGTAAGCATGGAATCCGAGTTAACTGTGTTTGTCCTGGCGATATTGACACTCCGATGCTACGGGGTGAGGCCCACCAATTAGGTGTTAATGAAGAGGAATTCTTGAAAGAAGCTGCCAACAGACCCATCAGTCGTGTTGGCATGCCCCAAGACGTTGCTTATGCAGTTCTATTTTTAGCAAGTGATCTTTCAACCTGGGTAACTGGTTCTACCCTAGTTGTGGATGGTGGAGGCATTGCTTAATTTTAACCCCTTCTAAATGGAATATAATTCTTTATTTCGATAGGAGAAGATTAAATCATGAGTAAAAAAAGAAAAATCGATTAAGAATTTCACACTCAGGAGCGTCATCAAAAAAATCAAAAATGATCATGATTTTTGCAATTTGATATGATAAATAAGAATAGTGTAATCTATGAAGAGAAAGAGTCTCTGAAAGGAAAAGTGACTCTTGTCACAGGAGCTACTGGGGGGATCGGTTCAGCAATCTGCAAACAATTTACAAAATTAGGATCCTTTGTCTATATATGTGATATTAAAGGAACTAAAGAACTAGCTGCCTGTATAAATGAGCAATATGAAGAACCAAGATCAATGTCAACCCCGTATGATATTTCAAGCAAAGAAAAAGTAAAAGATATGTATCGGCAAATATCAGAAGAAAGAGATGGAGTAGATATACTTATCAATAATGCGGCTGTCCATGGAAAAGGTGCTTTCCCTAAAATTGCTTATGATGAGTTCCTAAAAACAATTAATACTGATCTTTCTGGTGCTATGTTTTGTACTCTCATGGCAATTCCACATATGAAGAAAAAGAGATGGGGCAGAATATTATTTACTGGAGCACCTCTATCCTCCTCTGGAATACCATGTCCATACCTTGCTGGTAAGTCTGGTTTTATTGGTTTAACGAAGTACATCTCTCAAAAATACAATGAATATGGTATTCGAACGTTTACTCTAGTATTAAGGCATTGTGACACTCCCATGATAAGGAAAGTTATGAAATCAAGAGGGAAGGAGGTTGAAAAGAGCATCAAAGAGTTACATAAAAAATCCAGAACGGGTAAAATGATCACTCCAAAAGAGGTAGCCACAATATATGCTTATTTCTCTTTAGCTGAATCACCAAAAGTCAATGGTTTGACACTTCTTTCAGATGGAGGAATTACATATCTTTGAAAAGGGAAAGAAAATGAACAAAAATCTATTTTATGAAGGACAGAATTGTATTATTTTTGGAATAAATAGTTTTATAGGAAAAACAATTAGTAAGTTTCTTGCTCAAAAACATGTTAACCTTGGTTTAATAGATCTTGATTCTCGTAAAGATAGCGGAATTGTGGATAATTTAAAAAAACAAAACAAGGTCATTTATAAGACAGTAATGTCTGGTAATAGAGAGAATATGGAAAAAGCTGTAGAAGAAATACATAGTCGTTTTGGAGATATTAACTATCTGATTTGCACTTATTATATTGCTGAAGCAAGAAGTAAGATAAAATCAGAGGATCTTTCTTTAGAAACTTGGAATAGCTTATTTCAGGATTGGATAGTCAATTATTTCTTAATACTGAAATCTGTTGTCCCCTTAATGATTGAAGCAAAAGGTGGGAGAGTAGTCTTTTTTAATACAACCACTGGGTACACTGGGGAAGGGGAAGGAGAAGGCCAAATAACTCTTAATGGCTCTATCCACGAAAGCACTTGTTCGAGTGGAATTACAGGAATGATGACTTCAATAGCAGCGGATATTATACCTCAAGGAGTCTCAGTAAACGGAATAGCTCTTGGACCTGAATATAAAAGTGATCCAGAAAGAATTATTTGGGCAGTAAACTTGTGGCTTTCTGGAATAGGTGATTATTCATGTGGCCAGATTCTTAGATTATATTGAATATTCTTTATTGATTTGCAAATATAATTGAAGGTTTTATTTAAAATGGAGTTTTTTAGTGAAAAAGAAAGGACTAAAATTCTAAAAACATGGAGTATTCACGAATTATCCCAGGAAGATCAAATCGTAAACATTTTTAAAAAAGTAAGAGATATTCCCTTTGGTAGCATTGGTTCTAGAAACCCTATAGACGTTTTCAAAGCGAATAAAGGTACATGCTCAGGAAAACATTTTCTATTAAGAGAGTTATATAAAGGAATTGGATTAAAAACTAAAGATATGATATGTATGCAACGTTGGAAGGATTTAATATGGTTCCCTACCAGTAGATATAAAATAGTGAATTTTCCTGAAAAGCTAGAGAATATGCTGAAACAAAATGATATCATAGATTTTCATAACTATGTGAAAATACTAGTAAAAGGAAAATGGATTCAGCTGGATGTAACAATTGATAAATCACTTAAAATACTTGGATTTTTTACCACAGAAAACTGGGATGGAAAATCAGATATGCCTCTTTGTTTTTGTGGTAGTCATAAAGTATGGGACTGTGGAAATAATGGTTTGGAGAAGAAGAAGGAATTAGTACAACAACTTCCTGAACATATCAGAACCGCAAGAAGTCAATTTCTTCAATCAATGACGAAATGGATAGATAATTTTAGGGAAAGTGGCTACAGAAAGTGAGTTTAATTTGAAGATAGATGACTACCAATTAGCTGCTGAATGGGTTATCGAATCTAAATATACTGTACTTTTTACTGGAGCTGGAGTTTCTGTTGAAAGCGGAATTCCACCCTTTCGTGGGGAAAATGGGCTCTGGATGAAATACGATCCAACTTTTTTAGTGACAAGTTATTTTAAGAAACATCCTAAAAAATCTTGGGAACTAATTCGGGAAATTTTTTATGATTTTTTCGGTCGAGCAAAACCTAATGATGCTCATTATATTATTGCAGAATTGGAAAAAAAAGGATTAATTGAAGCAATTATTACACAAAACATAGATAATCTCCATCAAAAAGCGGGAAGTGAAAATGTTATAGAATTTCATGGTACTTCAAAGACATTGACATGTATGAATTGCACTCAAAAATTCACTAGTGAAAAATTTCTAAATAAGTTACCACCTCATTGTCCAGAATGTGGTGGTTTATTAAAACCTGATTTTGTATTCTTTAATGAACCAATTCCGTCTGAAGTTCACGAACTTTCAAATAAATATGCTTTAATGTGTGATTTGTTCATATTAGTTGGAACTACTGGAGAAATAATGCCTGCTTCTCTAATTCCATATTTTGCTAGAGAAAAAGGTGCCAAAATTATTGAAATCAATATTAAACCTACTAATTATACTCACAGAATTGTGGATATCTTTTTAAAAGGAAAAGCAACAGAAATATTTTCGAAATTAAAAAAAGCTTTAGATTTAAGATGATTCTTAATACATCTAAAAGTTTGATAGGAATTCTAAGAATTTCCTTTTATTTATGCTCATTTTCTTCCCCAAAAAATTCCTTGATACTCTCTTATTCATCATTTAACTACTTCTATCCACCTAAAAAGGAGTTTTTTGGATTATAGAATTAAAGTAGATAGGTCATAATTAAATATAAAACTTTACTTAGATAAAAGAAGGTCTCATGAGCTCCAAAAGAAATTTTGTACATCCGTATATTCCGAACTCCGTACCCGAAATAAAAGCAAAAATGCTTGAAGAAATCGGAGTTAATGACATAGAAACCTTGTATGAAGATATTCCAGAACAATTAAGGTTTAAAGGAGAAATGAATCTTCCGAAGCCCCTACGCTCCGAATATGAACTCAAACGACATGTAGAACAAATCCTATCAAGAAATAAAACATGTCAAGAAAATATTAGCTTTCTAGGTGGAGGCTGTTGGCAACATTATGTTCCTGCGATATGTGATGAGATAAACCAACGATCAGAGTTCTTAACAGCTTATGCGGGAGAACCGTATGAGGATCATGGAAGGTTTCATTCCCTTTTCGAGTATGAAAGTATGATGGGAGAACTTCTTGATATGGACGTTGTCAATGTCCCAACGTACGATTGGGGGCAAGCTGCAAGTACATCTATCAGAATGGCTGAAAGGATTACTAAACGCTCTGAGATTTTGATCTCAAAACTCATTTCTCCTGATAGATTAGCAATAATCAAAAATTACTGCCAGCCTGTAATGGAAATCAAGTTAATAGATTATAATCCGAAAACAGGCTTAGTGGATCTTAATGACCTTGAAGTGAAATTGTCTCCAAAAAGTGCTGGATTTTACTTTGAAAATCCGTCTTACTTTGGCACGATCGAGGATCATGGAGAAAAGATTTCAGATATTGTACATGAACAAGGGGCCTTAAGCCTAGTTGGAGTAGACCCAATTTCCTTAGGCGTCTTAATCCCCCCAAGTAATTATGGTGCTGATATCGTCTGTGGTGATATACAACCCTTAGGTATACATATGCAATATGGAGGAGGATTGGCTGGATTCATTGCCACACGAGACGAAAAGAAATTCGTAATGGAATATCCATCCCGCCTTTTTGGCATCACTCACACCAGTGTAGAAGGCGAATGGGGTTTTGGTGATGTAACCTATGAACGTACATCCTTCGACAAAAGAGAACAAGGTAAAGAATTTGTAGGTACAATGGCTGCTTTATGGGGAATTACTGCAGGAGTCTTTCTAGCTCTGATGGGGCCTCAAGGAATACAGGAGCTTGGAAAATTAATTGTACAAAAATCTCAGTATGCGATGAAACAAATCTCTGAAATCAGAGGAATAGATGTCCTATTATTTCAATCATCACATTTCAAAGAATTCATTGTAGATTTCAATGGGTTCGGGAAAACAGTTAATGAAGTGAACCAGTTCTTACTTGAAAAGGGAATTTTTGGAGGAAAAGATCTTTCTAAAGAATTCCCAGAACTCGGAGAGAGTGCTCTTTATTGTGTAACAGAGGTTCATACTAAAGAGGATATAGATCGGTTAGTTCAAGCACTTACAGAATTTAACCATAAATGAGGGAATGATAATGAGACCGCGAGTTAATTTCCATCAAGCCAAATGGGACGAACCTGTTATCTTTGAATTGAGCACGAAAGGAGAACGGGGAATATTAATACCTGAAATTGAGAAGGATATTGAGGATAAAGTTGGGGATGGTCTATCTTCCATACCGAAAAACATGATCCGAAACAAACCTCCTAAACTCCCAGAGCTATCTCAAATGCGTGTTTTAAAACATTTTTTAAGAATATCCCAAGAAACTCTCGGAGCTGATTTGAACATTGACATTGGTCAGGGTACCTGTACAATGAAATACAGTCCCAAGATTAATGAACAATTTGCTACTTCTCCAAAATTAACGGAGCTTCACCCAAATCAAGATGAAAGTACAGTTCAAGGTATTTTAGAAATAATTTACAAATTAGACATTTTTCTTAGAGAAATATCTGGTCTTGATAAATTTACTTTTCAACCTGGGGGTGGTAGTCAAGCTATACTCGCAATGACTTCGATAATTCAAGCCTATCATGATTTTAATGGAGAATCTGATAAAAGAGATGAAATAATTACAACAATCTTTTCTCACCCTTCAGATGCGGCTGCAGCAGCTGTTAAGGGATATAAGATAATCACTATCTATCCAAATGAAGATGGTCTACCTGACCTTGAAGCGTTGAAAACAGCGGTATCTAACCGGACTGCTGGATTACTGATTACCAATCCTGAAGATACAGGAATCTTTAATCCAGATATTGCAGAGTTCACACAAACCATTCACGACGTAGGAGGGATTTGTGGTTATGATCAGGCAAATGCAAATGGAATACTGGGCATAGCAAGAGCAAGAGAGGCAGGATTCGATATGTGCTTCTTCAATCTCCATAAGACATTTTCTTCCCCGCATGGTTGTGGTGGCCCTGCAACGGGCGCTTTGGGAGTGAAGAAAAACCTCATTGATTATCTTCCATTTCCTTTAGTTGATTTTAATGGTTCAGAATACTATCTAAAATCCGACATTTCAAAAAGTATAGGAAAAGTGAGAGGATATTATGGTGTAATACCAGCAGTATTGAGATCATACGCTTGGATCATGAGTTTAGGGAGTGAAGGACTAAAAGAAGTTGCTCAGATAGCAGTATTAAATAATAATTATCTTTTAAAGAAAATTTTAGATATCCAAGGTGCTACTGCACCGTATGCTAAGGGAAGGCATAGGATTGAACAGGTTCGCTATAGCTGGGAAGAACTCACACAGGAAACTGGTATCACAACTGAAGATGTGACCAATCGTATGATCGATTTTGGTTTCCATATGTGGTCTTCTCACCACCCATTTATTGTACCTCAGCCAATGACACTTGAACCTACTGAATCTTACTCCATGGATGAAATGGATGAGTATATTGCCGGATTAAAACAAGTAGTCAAAGAAGCATACGAAAATCCAGATATAATAAAGAATGCACCTCATAACAGTGTTGTTCACAAAATCAAAACAGAATCGCTTGATGACCCTTCAAAATGGGCAATAACTTGGAGAGCTTACCTAAAAAAAGGGAAAAAGAAATGATTTAAATTGAAAAAACTAGGTTTAATTATCAATCCTATTGCAGGAATGGGTGGTAGAGTAGGATTAAAAGGGACTGATGGTTTAACCATTTTAGAAAAAGCTAAAAAAATGGGAGCTGAACCAGAGTCCCCTAAACGTGCAACAGAAGCACTGAAAAGAATTGCTACTCTAAAGGATGAAATCGAATTGATAACCTATCCTAATGAAATGGGTCAAAGTGTCGCTTTATCATGTGGATTCAATCCAAAAGTTATTGGATCAATAAAAAAAGGAGAAACGACAGGAAAAGACACTCAAAAAGCGTCTAAAGACTTATTAAAGTTAAATATCGATCTTTTACTTTTTGCTGGGGGCGATGGGACAGCTAGAGACATTTACAATGTTGTTAAAGATAAGATAGTTGTATTAGGTATCCCTACAGGAGTAAAAATGCATTCAGCTGTCTATGCATGCAATCCAATAAGAGCAGGGGACTTAGCAGCGTTATATCTCCGTCAGGAAGTAAAGAAAGTAAAAGAAGCAGAAGTTATGGATGTTGACGAGGAAACCTTTAGATTGGGCCTTGTAACAGCAAAACTTTATGGTTTCTTAAAAATTCCATTTGAGAGAACCCACGTTCAACAGATGAAAGCTGGGAGTAATTTAACAAGCGAAAAATACTCTCAAGAAGCAATTGCTGAAGATATTATAGAAAACTTGAAAGATGAGTATTTCTATGTTATAGGTCCAGGTACAACAACTCGCCCCATAATGGAGAGATTGAACTTAGATTATTCATTGCTAGGTGTCGATCTTTTTCATAAAGGAAAACTTATTGGGAAAGATCTCAGTGAAAAAGAATTATCTGAACGAATAAAAGGGAAAAAAGTAAAAATGATTGTAACTCCAATAGGAGGCCAAGGATATCTTTTTGGAAGAGGGAACCAGCAAATAAGTCCTGAAATCATTAGACAAGTAGGAAAAGAAAACTTACTGGTGGTTGCAACAAGAGAGAAAATAAATTCCCTTAATGGTAGGCCCCTCCTTGTTGACACAGGGAACAACGAAGTAAATCAATTATTGAGTGGTTATATTAGAGTAACAACAGGTTACCATGAGAAAGCTGTCTATAAAGTGGCATTTTAAGCTATTCTGATTGATTAACTATCCATGAACTTGCCATTAAGAAAAATTATTAAAATTGTGAAGAAAACAAATCTGCTGATAACATTGATCACTGAGATTACTGGCTCTATATGTTGCTGTTGTTGTTAATTCTTTCATCCAGCCAGGAGTCTACAGTGAAAAAATTAACGATCCATTTTCTCTTTATTCTTCCGCATTCTCCTGGTGATGAGAGAATTCAAAGTTGTATATCAAGAGGTTGATATAATATGAAACTTTACAATTCCCTAACCCGGAAAAAAGAAGAATTTATACCAATAAATGAAAAAAAAGTCCACTTTTACTCTTGTGGCCAGACAATTTACCTAGACCTCCACCTTGGTAATGCTCGAACTTACTCCTATTGGGATGTTTTAGTGAGATATCTTCGTTGGCTTGGTTATGATGTTTTTTGGGTTCAAAATATTACTGACGTCGGCCACTTAACTGATGATGCTGATGCTGGAGAAGATAGAATTGTAAGAACAGCTCGGAGTAAAAATCTGGAACCGATGGTCTTGGTTGAGACACAAATTAAGCACTTCTTTGAAGATATTGATACTCTGAATATTAAAAGGGCAGACATTTATCCCCGAGCAACAGGTCATATTCCTGAAATGATTGAATTTATTAAAGATCTGTTAGATCAAGGTTATGCTTACGAGGTTAATGGGTCGATCTATTTTGATGTTACGCAATTTCCCTCTTACGGTGAGCTTAACCCTTCCAGTTACTCTGAGGAGTCAGCTGGAACACGAGTCGAAATTAATCCAGAGAAACAAAATCCCCGTGATTTCGCATTGTGGATTAAGGCTCCTGAAGACTATCTCATGAAATGGCCCTCTCCCTGGGGTTTGGGCTATCCAGGATGGCATTTAGAATGCTCTGTGATGTCACAAAAATATCTAGGTGAATCATTCGATATCCATGCAGGGGGAATAGAACATTTGATGTTGCACCATCCTAATGAAATTGCCCAATCAGAAGCACGAACAAGTAAGAGATTTGTCAACTATTGGATCCATGCCAATCACCTTATAGT
>JAEOTY010000003.1 GCA_016839625.1 Candidatus Hodarchaeota archaeon | reverse complement strand
ATGAGGCAACATCATCCATTGATGCTCATACTGAATTAGTGATACAACAAAGCATGCATCATATCATCGAAAATCGGACTGCTATCATAATCGCTCATCGCTTAAGTACTGTTCGATCAGCAGATAGCATTGTTGTCTTGGAACAAGGAAAAATTAAAGAGCAGGGAACATTTCAAGAATTACTTGATAAAAAAGGGATTTTTGCAGATTTGTATGAAAAACAGTTTGCAGGCCAAGAGATTTAAGATAAATTTCGTTCTTATAGAGAAATTAACGCTACTAAAATAACTCATCAGGATTTTTACAGTTTTTTTCTTTTCCATTTGGGCAATAATTTATTCTACTATCCCTTTCAAGAACTTTTGAACTCGAATTCTCTATATTAGTATAAAGATCCCCTTAAAAAGATCAATGGTGAAACATAAAACTAGACAAATCAGATCATGTAGATCCAAACAACTACTTTGATCTAAAGGATCCAATTAAAAAATGATTAAAAGGAATGATTTAATATGAAACGAAAATATTTTTCGATTTTTTTGACTCTACTACTCTTATTTCTCATTTATTTTCCTTCAAACACTGGAATGGCTAATATTCATGATTCATTCTATGAGTTTGATTTGGAATTTGGAGTAAAAACTCGCAACTTCACAAAGTCAGTAGCCTACTCGAGATCTTTTACTGAAAGTGAGTCGCGTACCAAAACACGAAATTTCACACGAATGGCGCCAATCCGCACTGGATTAGAAGTAAAAGATATTTTCTGGGAACGATGGACGAATCGTTCTAAAGCTGCTCCAAGTCCTACATGGGAATTACCTGGATCTCGCCAAAATTGGCGAGGATATCGAGCTGATGGGTATTTAACCAATGGATCTGGTCAAGGAGGCGCTTGGTTCCGTTATGATGGAATAACCATTAGTAAGTGGGGTTATCAGATTCTTGCACAGGCAGCGAATTATTCTTGGTTTGGTCGTCGAATTGATGTTGGTCTTTCGAATGCAAAATTTTTGATAAGTCCTACATGGAAAACAGATTACGCTCTGTTAACCATTGAGAGTACAGAAACTGTTCCAATGAAGGATTGGCTCGGGACAACACATGACTATATGAGTGTGAACTCCTATCATATTGAGTATTATGATCATAAACAAACACCTGCGAACTTTGCTGATGATGAGCTAATTTTTGAGGAAATATTGATGCCGCGCTTTACTCTTGTTAGAGTCAAGACCACAATGATGCAAGTTAGTGTAAATGAAACAGCCACCGTTACTTCCTCTCTTTCTGGTCAATTCAACTTCTCTGGTACATGGGAAGAGAATCTTCATGGACAACATGTTTCTATTAAAGATGGAAGTAATTACTGGTTTAGCTATTTCGCGCTAATCTCTGGAAATGTTATATATAATTATGAAGGTGGCTTTTCTTTAGCTGGTAGTTTATCGACTAATATTACTCGAGATGTGAAATTTAGAAATGGAACGGATGTTCCTGAGTCAATCCGACCTGTTGGAATCCAATCATTACGAATAAGTCTCTCAGGAGACTGGGATCGTTATCATAATGAGACAGGCACTCTGTACGGTGAAGGGGCTATTCAAAGTATGGTTCAAGTCCTCTTAACAAAGGCTTCAACAAATCAATCCCCCGATCTTGCTGTCTGGGGTAACTTCAATCCAGGACGTGTTATTGGTTACAAAGATGTCGATGGTGATGAGATTCTATCCGCATTTCTAAACGAATCCCAGATCGATACCCCTGATGCACTCATGGCAGTTGGTTTTCCTGAAGGAGCTCACCTTGAAGGAAACCATTATGCTAATGGTGTTGTCAATGCAGACGTTTATTCGTCACTTGGCGATTGGGTCATTATTGATAAACATTCGTCCATTACTAGGACAATAGATAGGCCAATCAATGTGACTTGGGGTTACGATCCTCGTGTGCAAGGCGGATACAATGTAATTTTGAATATGAGTGAGCCAACAGTATCAGACGGGAAAGCCATTTTTGAATGGGAAACAACATACCATGATGTATTTATGACTTGGTGGGCAAAAAATGATTCTATGGAACGTTTTACTACCGAAAATACTAATTTAACCTATGGTTATACACTAACTATCGATCCTGTCTTAGGGAAAGCACTCCTAGAGAGTACGTACAAGCAGTCAGAAATCAAAGACGCTGAATTAAAAGAGATGATGAGTTCACAAGAGATGAGTATGGCATCCTATCGCCGAGACTACTATCTTTCTATGACTCAAATTGGTGCTAACGATTCAGGGTCTTTTGCTCGACCTGAATCCCAATT
>JAEOTY010000394.1 GCA_016839625.1 Candidatus Hodarchaeota archaeon | reverse complement strand
TATGACCATCAAAACCCCATCAATGCTTGGTCCTATGGCTCTTACTACATTGACAATTAACATAAACCCTCCAAAAGCACTTCCTCTATGTCGTGTGCTTTTAGCTAGAAGGCTTGAACGCAACCAAACATTGCCCAAACGCTATTATAGAAGCCTTAAACTCCTTAAAAGCGATTATTAACAGGATAAATCAGATTTTCCGCGAAAAGAGAGAAAAGAAGGCTTTTATTTTTAGAGAATCATTAATGGTGGATAATATTTTTAAGAAAAGGAAAAATGGAAGAAATCCCTGATCAGTAAATTAAAGGACATTTACGGGGTTATAAAGAGTGATAACAAAAACCAAAATTGTATGCACTATTGGACCAGCATCAGAAAAACCCGATGTTTTTAAGAAATTAGTCAAAGCAGGAATGGATGTATGTCGACTTAATTTCAGCCACGGGTCTTATATAGATCACAAGGCACGTTATGAACTTATCAGAAAGACCAGTGAAGACCTTGCAGTATTAATCGATCTTTGTGGACCAAAAATCCGAACTGGAGAAGTAAAAGAGGGAACTGTTATTAAAACAGGACAGCAATTTAAGATATCTGCAGACATCAATGTAGAAGGTAATTCAAAGATTTGTACAACTAACTATCCACCCCTTGTAAAGGATGCAGATGTAGGAAATCATCTAGCTATCGATGATGGATTACTATTGTTGAAAGTTACTAAAAAGACAAAATCTGAGCTAGATTGTAAAGTTTTGAATGGAGGTCCCCTAAAATCAAGAAAGGGGATTAATGCTCCAGATGTACCTTTATCGTTGTATTTTCCTCTTGAAAAGGACCTACAAGACATACGTTATGTTCTGAGAAAACTCGATGCTGATTTTTTCGCAGCTTCTTTTGTTCGAAGAAAAGAAGATATTCTCAAAATAAGAGAGATGTTAGATCAAGTACATTCCCCTATCGGTATTATTAGTAAAATTGAACATCGAGATGCTATAACCAATTTTGATGAAATTCTGGAAGTCTCAGACGGTATTATGGTTGCTAGAGGAGATTTAGGGATAGAAATTCCTACAGAGGAGGTACCTGTTGTTCAAAAGAAGTTGATTTCTAAGTGCAACCATAAAGGCAAACCAGTCATTGTAGCTACCCAGATGTTAGAATCAATGATCAATAATCCCCGTCCAACTCGTGCTGAAGCATCAGATGTGAGTAATGCAATCATAGATGGAGCTGATGCCGTCATGTTATCTGGGGAGACTGCTGTTGGTAAATTTCCTGTTGAGGCTGTCCAATATTTGGAGAAAATTGCCAAAGTGTCTGAGGATCATGGATTAGCGCGTCCAATTGGTTATGGTATCGAAAAACCATCAATAACTGAAGTATTTGGGAGAGCAATCTATCGCATTAGTAAAGAAACCCATTTAGACTTTAAGGCTATTCTTACCAATACAAGAAGAGGTTCCACGGCAAGACTTGTAGCGAAATATCGTCCCAAAACGCCAATTATCGCTGGTACTCCTTATCCCTCAAGTAAACGTCAGTTAAATTTAGTTTGGGGTGTGTACCCCATCCAAACTGAAGTAACAAATTCGTCAAACGAATTAAAATATCTATTAGCTAAAGAAGCAAATGAGAGAGGTATTTTAAAACCAGAGGATCAAGTACTGATCATTGGTGGTAGTCTCTTAGGTTTTCCAGCTGAAACGAATTTAATTCAAACCATGAAAGTGGAGGATATTCTTCTATTCGGACAACAACTTAGACAACAGATCAGATAATGAAACCAACTCTGTTCTTGAGGATAAACTCAATTGACAAGATACAAGCCTATTCATGCTGCAAATGAATTGAGGAAAATTGCCACTGATTATTACCAAGAATTAGATCGCGCAGCAAATGATCCTTCTCAAAAAGTGGCTTGGTGCTCCAGTGTTGGGCCTGCTGAGCTCTTATTGGCCTTTGATTTCAAAGTATATTATCCAGAAAATCATACTGCGATGCTTGGTTCTAGTCGTACCGCTAATAAGTATATTCCTGTTGCTGTAGCACAAGGGTATTCACCAGAAATATGTTCATACCTTACAAGTGATATTGGCGCTTTCTTAATGAAAGAGACACCCTTAACTAAGGCCTATGGTGTAGAAGAAATACCTAAACCAGATGTACTTGTATATAATACAAATCAATGTAGAGATATCCAAGATTGGTTCGCTTTCTTTGCACGTCGATTTGATGTGCCCTTAGTAGGGATTCACTCACCTAAAATCATCGATGAGATCGATCAAAGCCACATTAATTATGTAGAGGAACAATATAAACAATTAACTGACTCGCTGGAGAAAGTATCAGATATTCGCTTTGAGAAAAAGAAACTAGAGAACACAATCCGTCTCTCACTTGAAACATCTTTATTATGGACTGAAGTTCTTGAGACGGCTGTAAATATACCTTCACCCTTATCATTCTTTGACGGATGTATTCATATGCTCCCAGCTGTCGTAATGAGAGGTGGACAGGTGGCTATAGACTATTATAGATTATTAAAACAGGAACTTGTAGAAAGGGTAGAAAATGGAATTGCAGCCGTTGATGACGAAAAATATCGCTTATATTGGGATGGAATGCCGATTTGGGGCAAATTGAGAGCATTGTCAGAACAATTTATAGAATTACAAACGTGTGTTGTCGCCTCTACTTATTGCAACAGCTGGATATTCAGTGATTTCACCCCAAATGAACCATTTTCAAGTATGGCTAAAGCATATACAGAACTGTTCATTAATCGTTCAGAATCAAGTAAAGAAAGATATTTATTGGAAATGATTGAGAAATATAAAATAGATGGCATTATCTTTCACAACGCTCGGACGTGCCCTCATAATTCAAACACAAGTTATAGTATGCCTAAACGGCTAGAAGAACAGACCAATATACCAAACTTAGTGATTGATGCTGATCTTAATGACTTGAATGTCTATAGTGAAGAACAGACGAAGACAAATATTGAAGCATTTGTCGAACAACTCGCTGGTATTTAAGTAATATGCACTTAAAACTAAAAAAAATGGAGTCCAAAAGGTGTCTCATCATTCTCTCTTCGCTGGTATAGATGTTGGATCATCATTCACAAAAGTTGTTTTACTAGATCAAACAAAGAAAATTATAGGTTCAAATATTCGTTTTTCTGGTACAGATTTACAGAATGCCTCAGACGAAGCCCTTCGAACAGCTATAAAGGGTAGTGATTATTTACATAATATCAAAGGTATAATTGCTACTGGTTATGGGAGAAAAAACGTGCAACCAAATGCACGAGATTTTTCAACAATTACCGAAATTAGTTGTTCAGCTAAAGCTGCACAGTATTATTATCCAGATAGAAGCCTTTCTATTGTTGATATCGGTGGCCAAGATACTAAAATTATCAAAACGCGCAGTGGGAGACGTTCAGGGTTTAAAATGAATCGAAAATGTGCAGCAGGAACTGGAACATTTTTGGAGGAACTTGCGTTAAAACTAAGAGTCCAACCAAATGATTTAGACAAATTAGCGAAACAATCAACAAATCCAACTCCAGTTAGTAGCTATTGTACCGTGTTTGCAGCCACAGAAATCCTAAGTCGTATCAGGGAAGGTGAACACCTGGAAGATATGGTTCGAGGAGCATTTCATTCTATTGTTAAACGAGTGATGGAAATAGATGTCTTAGATAATGAAGTAATTTTGACAGGAGGGGTGATAGCTCATAACCCTACGATAATTGATATTTTCGAAGAAGAATTAGGTAAAACAGTTAATGTTCCTCCCTCTCCTCAGTTATTTGTTGCTTTAGGTGCAGCATTATACGCTTTAGAAGAAAGTAAATCCAAATAGAACTTCTTTGTTGGATATTTGGAGTAATTTAATCTGCTTTTTCAGAAGTTCCGTGAAAGGTAGACATTTAAAATGACAAACAATTAATGCCATGAACTCAGATTTTGATAATAAATCATTGGTGAAACAAAGTATGACTCAGAAAATGAATATGGATCGACGATCTGATCCTGCACAAGTAATGGTATCAACTACTGATGGAATCCCAGGGTTTGAAATTATACAATATCTTGGGATAGCTTTTGGAATAACTATTAGATCAAGAGGCCTCGGCGGTCGATGTATCGGAGGTTGTGAAGCCTGTTTTGGAGGAGAAGTAACGGCTTATACACAAGGCGCTATTGAAGCACGAAATGATGCGATATACCGATTATGCGCGGATGTAGCAGAACGAGGTGGAAATGGAGTAATTGGTGTCAAGGTTGATTCCTCACGGTCTGGACAAGATGGATCGATGACAGATATTGTAGCATATGGAACAGCGGTACGAGTTAGACCAAAAGGGTAAATGAAAATAAGGATGCGGGAATCAATTCTATCAACAAACTCTTTTGTAAAGTTGCTACCGAAAAATCAACGCTTCCATTTTTTTATGCGGTACTTTCAATTATTACTCCCTTTTCACTTTTCCCACCATCCCTTATGCTCAAACTACCAAGAAGAGGTGTTCCATGTCCGTAGCTGGTTCATCTGTCGAGGATGCGCTTGGACATATGGTTCAACATTATTTGCCCTTGTGGTAACTGCATTCTTTAATCCTTTCAGCAATTTTTCGTTATTTGAAGGCTTAATTATTGTTTTAGGAATTACGAGCCCAACTTGGCTCGGTTTGCTCCATTCTTTTCAGAATCGAAAGATCAAAGATATTATTAGAATCTCTCTGGGTCTTGGTTGGGGAATTGCACTAGCAGAGCTTTGGTTACAACCTTTGTGGATTGATAAAATAATAATATTTTTGTTTATAATTGTGTTTTTGTTGATTTTTCAAAGAATAAGGCGTTCCCAAACTAGTGGACGAGACATCAACCTATGTAAAAATTGCACAGAGCTTAATGATACTGCTTGTCCAGGTTTTATAAAGCAATTTGAGGCTGAGCGACTTTATAGTCGTGAAATTAGTGATTTCCTGCAACAAAAGTTAAGCTGGAACGAAATTAAGAAAACATTACAACACCCCCATGCCGCCCAGATTGAGCAATAGTGATTTACTCAAATAAAATCGATCTTCGAGAGACGATCTAGCCATAAAGACCCAAAGAAACAAGACAGAAAAGCATAAATAATTTTAATAGTATTTTAGTGAAACCAACTCTTATAATAGTTCAAAGTCCTTGAAATAAATCCTATTGAACATAAAAGAAAGTTGAGGATTGAGACTTGATAAAAGAAGATTCTAAAGTTGCCATTATCGGAGCAGGCCCATCAGGTGGCATCCTAGGTTCTTTTCTAGCAAAAAAGAATGTTGATGTCACTCTGGTAGATATTTGGAAAGCTCACATGGAAGCAATTCAAACATATGGTTTACAGATCATTGGGGCTGCAACTATCACTGCTCAGTTTGATGTTGATCACTTGAAATTATCTGTTTCAGAATTAAAGGATTCTGAAATGAATCTTGTTATTATTTCGGTGAAGACTCCATATTTGACACAAGTCGTACAAGATCTAAAACAAGTCATCTCTGAAGATACTGATGTGATTAGTCATCAAAACGGATTTGGAACAGAGGCAGTAATTGCGGAAGCATTTGGTGAAGAACGAGTGTTTCGTAATGTGATTAACTATGCTGGGAATGTTTTAAGACCGGGTATAATCGATATGACTTTTTTTAATCCTCCAAATTTTGTTGGAGCAGTTTCACCGGAAGGTCGAGATAAGGCACGAGCTATTGCAAA
The DNA here is from genome assembly GCA_016839625.1 of Candidatus Hodarchaeota archaeon. Lineage (GTDB taxonomy): Archaea > Asgardarchaeota > Heimdallarchaeia > Hodarchaeales > Hodarchaeaceae > Hodarchaeum. The sequence goes on along the minus strand of JAEOTY010000394.1, from coordinate 1,658 downwards.
ACTGCTATCCTCAGATGATTTTGCAACAGAATATGTGGAAGATATCCAACCTGCAGTGTGGAAGAAGGTGATATTAAATGCTGCTCTTGCACCTGTATGTGCAATCACTGGCCAGACGATGAAAGAGGCAATGGACTTCAAGGATACTTATAATATCGCCAGTGAAATTATTAAAGAGGGAATTGCTGTAACTGAAGCTCTGGGAATTTCTTTTGAAGCAGATTTTCACGATGTTTGTATGGGTTACTTGTCCAAGGGAGGCCATCATAAACCAAGCATGCTGATAGATATTGAGAATCGAAGCCCAACAGAAATAGCTTTCTTAAATGGGCAAATCGTTGAGCTTGGAAAACAATATAATATTCCTGTACCTTATAATGAAGCAACTGTGACTTATGTGCGTGGTTTGGAGTCGAAGTATTAACAACCTCGTGGAGACCAGGAAAAACAAAAAGTCGTGTTATGAGTCTACTCAGTTTAATTTCATTTTTCAAGAACTATTTTCACAATATCTGCGTCTCGAAGAACATGACGTAAGCCTACTTTCTGGCCAGGAAACCTAGCTGAACTACCCCAGATATTGGCAAAACGAAAATCGTTTTTGAAACGACGGTGAAGTTTCATACAGATATCTTCAACCGTTGAACCCGTTGAAATAATCATCGGTTCATCCATATCAGCTTTTTCTCCAGGTTTACGCAGGAAAATTCGCATTAGTCCAATTTTCTCGACAATGATCTCTTTAAGATCTTCTAAACCTTGTTCTTCTTCAGCTGAAATAGCAACAATTTTTCGCCCAATTTGCTTTTCAAGACGATATAATTCTTCTTCATTAACCAAATCTATCTTATTGACAACAATCAACGAGGGAATGTATCGACGGTTATCAGCTACTACATCAATGATTTGATCAATAGTCAAATCAGGATCATTTTGAAGGTACACATCAGCATTGATGATTCGATAAGCACGGAAAATATTGGCAATTTCCGTGTCCGATAGACCATATCTGAAACCAGAAATGTTAATCCCACCAAAATTTCGGCGAATAATCTTAATCCGCGGAGAGGATTGATCTAAACGGATATTTGCTTTCCAAAGTTCGTTAAATATTTTTGTAAGATGGTCAGGACGGCGAACGTCAAGAAGGATAACAATAAGGTTAGCATTTCGTACTGCAGCAAAGACCTCACGCCCTCTACCTTTTCCTGATGCCCCACCCTCAATAATACCAGGTAGATCAATGATTTGGATCCGTGCTCCTTTATATTTACCATCATATTCCATCATACCAGGAATAGCATCAACAGTAGTAAATTCATAAGCAGCAACCTTACTCTCTTTATTAGTAATGGCATTAAGTAGAGTAGACTTACCCACGGATGGAAAACCGACGAGAATGACCGTTGCGTCACCATGCTTCTTAATCGAAAACCCTGACCCCTTTTTCTTCGATTTCATCGCCCTTTCAACGATTTCAGATCGAAGTTGAGCAATTTGAGCTTTAAGAGTCCCAAAATGAGCCTCAGTCGCTTTATTATACTTCATTTTGGCTAATTCGGCTTCTTTCTCGGCAATTCGTTCTTCGATTTTTTCAGACATTAAGAAATCAGCTTGGTTTAAACAGAAATATATGATTAGATCTGCGTATTGAGAAT
>JAEOTY010000393.1 GCA_016839625.1 Candidatus Hodarchaeota archaeon | reverse complement strand
GATGTTTAGAATGTGGTGGAAATCTCATTCAGACTGAATCTGATGTTGTTTGTATGAACTGTGGATTGGTTGCAAATAAAATTTACGAAAAACCAACAATTCAGCTGATAAAAGCAGAAAAAAGTTTTGGAAGCCAGTATGTCTCAATAAGTGAGAGACCTAGTAGTATGAAATCATTGGGAACATATGTAGGTTCTTATCGAGAAAATTATCTTGCGGATGCTAAGGGTTTCCAACTAAAAATCCCTGCTAAACGACAGTTTAGAAGATTAAAATCCCTCAATGACATTTTTCTCCACTTTAATGGCCGTCAGCGAGAATATCGTGGTTATAATTTCCTAACAACAATATGTAGCGTTCTTCAAATAACGGATGCAGCCAAAGCGGATGCTCTATTTTTATTCCGAAAAGTACATACTCTTTTACGTAGAGAATTGAAACTTTCAAGTTTAGTAATGGGTTCTCTTTATTTATCAATTAGATCTAGGAAGGAAAATATCGAGCTTGCTCGGCTAGTTGCTGCTGCACAAAATCATGGATATACCATTTTCGGTAAGGATATAATCAAGGCGGCTTCATTAATCAGACAACATGCTAGAATACGAGTAAGTCATGTCAAGTCCGAGGAGTACTTAGACAATATTATCAGCCGTCTTCAAAGAGATAATGAAATAACAAAGCAGTTGAAAAAAAAAGTTATATCAGACAAAAATGAGTTTTTTCATTGCTTAAAGCTCGGAGCAAAGAAATTACTGCTGAATTTTCCACAATCAGAACGTGGGGGACGAAACCCATTCATTCTTGCGGCAGCAATTATCATTGCTTCTGATATAATGCTAGCTCGGGATAACTCAGTTTTCAATTGTTATAAACGGAAATCTAGACGGGGAATTTTAACACAAAAGCACATCGCTAGGCTCTTGAATATTGCTGAGTTCACATTACGTGAGCATTTCTTAATATTGGCAAAACCACTTATGGAAGCAGAGATCTGCAATCAATAGGAAGGCTAACTCCATCACCTTTGATTTGGTTAGATGTAGGTTACAATTATTATTAGTTCCGGTTACAATTATTTTTGGTTCTATTACAATTATTATTGGACCTTGCTTCTCCTCCCTTCTTTGGTAATTCAGTGTCTAAGAGAAAGACCAATTTACTCTGGTCTCTTATTTGTTGATCGTTATTAATGGTATCAAACAAGTGGAACAACAAATCTTTCCAAAAGTGAATGCCAAACGTTTTCTACTTATGTGGAACTACTCACAGGTAATACTTTATTAAAAGTCCCTTGAAATTTTAGAAAAACTAATTTTTAGATCACTTTCTCGACTTTCACTCATCTACAATCTCTCCATTCTCAAAGATTCGGGTGATTATAAACTATTTCTCTTCTTCTTTCTATGAAAGACGCTTGATCTTTATTGCGTCCCTTCATTGAAAATAAATTTCAAAGAAAATGTTCAATTCTTGTTTTTTAAAGTAAAAACAAAGAGAAAAACGAATAAAGTTGAAATAAATGTATTATGAGTTGATGCAAATGATGCCCCCAAGAGATGGACCAACTGGTACAAATTAGAGAGTGGAGAACTAAGATAGTTAAAAACAACGATTTGTCTTTTCCATTCCCTACCCCCCTCATTTTTTCTATATTTCATCATTCGATAAGTAATGAAACTCTTCATTTGTGTGAAATCGATTTTTCTATTATTCTTGCTAAATTCAATTAGTCTTTCATTTTAAAACCGCTGGAAAAACCCATTGGAGAGTTTCAGGGTTAAACCATTCATATTTTAGTTGCATAGGATAATGAGTACGAGTCTTTGGATATATTGTCCAATTTAAGTCATTTTGCATTAAGTCTACCCATTTTCGTGGTAATCTTGTTGCGAGGAAGAGTTTTTGCTCACCATACCAAATTTCACAGACAGGAAGCCATTGAAGCAATTTTCCTAGTTGTTTGCGATGGAGAAGGGTGACATCGATCCAATAGTCATCTAATGCCCATTCATACCATAAACGGTCAGAACGGAAACCAATGAAACAGATTTGATTACGAAACAAGATTTTAAAAATTTTAATATCTTCTTTAGAAAATTTAAAACTATTGTTCTGATTATTTGGATTCAATGGCAATTCATCAAAAGAGAATTCCCGTGGAACCCGACAATAAAATTTAATGATCTTAGAGGGGTGAGGATGAACCTGATAATGCCATATTGGTTTGAATTGGGGGGTCGTAAAAAAGGGATATGATTTTATACGAGACTTTCGTGGTTTTTTTGTCTTTAGTTGCTGAACTAGTTGTTTCCATTGTGTTAAACTCAAATTACTCCAACCTTTCGCTGCTATATAGAGAGCCAAGGAGGCTGTTCGTTGTCGTTTTGTAATCCGAGCTAAATCGTGAAGGATTAATTTCTTTTGGTGCTGACATTTATAAAAATAAGTCTCTAACTGATTTGTGTATTGAACTGGAGATACAAGTAATCCTAGATAATTATTTGGATTCTCCCTTATGTTAAAAACATCACTAGAACATAAAACCGTATTAGCGGGATTTAGAAAATCAATAACTTCTTCTAATCTAACATTTTCTCCTAATTGAAAGCGTACGTAAAGATATTCTAGGTCAAATGTTCGGTGATTAAAAAGAAGAAAGAATTTACAATCTAAGAGTCTTAAAAAACTCGCAAAGTCTTTAGGGAAATCAAGTGTGCCTACCTGTCTTTTAACAACTGCTTTAACACGTTGAGGTTTTAAAGCGAAGTATCCCATATCCTTTAGGTTTGAAAAAATCGTTTGCAATACTTGGAGTTCTTCATATGTAAGTGGTACTTGTAGTCTATTACACTCATATTGTAAGGTTTCGAATGCCTCAGAATAAAATGAAGTTCCTGCACGAATAAGTTTGAAAGCTTTCCGTAAATTGGTTAGTACATAACTGAAGAATTTTTCTGCGTGAAATTTTGATATACTAAGGATTAATTTAGCATTAATACAAAAATCTAGTGAATACCACAGGAACGGTGTGCGTAGATACTGGTCTGTTCCAATGTTCTTCTTTACATACTCTTCTAGGCGAACAGATAACTTATTACGTTGATATTCGACTTCTTCTAGATTCTGTAAAACACCAATAAATTCCATTAACATCTCAGTTTCTACTGGGGGGAGATTATGCACATGTAAAGAAAGTTCATTTAGAATTGTCCAGATATTACTTTTCAGGATCTCATGACGTCGAACCACCCCATCTCTCACCTTAGTTTTTCGAAGAAGTAGTGGTAAATCTTATTTGTTATCTTTTTCTCCATCTATATAAAGCTTTTCAGAGTTTAAATACTTCTTATATAGTCCTTGATGATTATTCAGCATTAAGAATCAAACAAATAGAATTCAGTCGCTCTTTATTGATTATCAGCATAAATTTATTATAATAGTCATCTATAGACCAAACGATGCTGATTAACAATACAGTCTGTTTCTGTGAAATTTAATGAAATGAATAGTTGATCAAGAACATCAGAGTTCTCAGCGATCTATTTTGAGAGGGTAAGTAATGAATATCACACGCTTCTATCACTTTCCCTAAAAGTTGATCTAATTAAATCATCCCATGAAAAAACATTATAATCCTCCCATTCTCCTCGCCTGATCGCCGATTCAATGCCACCCATACCTTTATCTTTCATTTTTGGGAGACGGACATTTTTAAACTTATATTTTCTAAGTTTGGTTTGAGCTAGTTGCAGGCCATTCTTTCCCTTGTACATTTTTTGCCTTAAATTAACTTTTCCGAAAGTATATTCCAATAGATCATTCCATTTCATAATACCTTTATCGTGCCAAGTTTTCCTATCAATAGCACCAGTGATTTTTCTCATCCCTTGATCTGTACTGCGGGGAAGACAACCAGTTCTTTCTTTAAAGGCATGTAATTCAGCTTGAGCTTGTAACAAACCATTCTCTCCCGTATAAACATTCATACGATGCTTCACGGTACCAAAGGTTCGGGCAATTAGGTCATTCCAGCAAGTTATCCCTTGATCTGTCCATAATCCCCGATGAATAGCACGCTTAATTGCAGCCATCCCTCTATCTCTCGTTATAGGTATTCTTCCTGTTCTTTCTTTAAACGCTCTCAATTCAGCTTGAACTCGTTGTAATCCCTTTAAGCCAGCGTAAAGATCCCTTCCTTGGTTAATTTTCCCAAACGTGTACCTAAGTAAATCATTCCAAGAGGTAATTTTCTGATCCTTCCATTCCCCTCGAACAATAACACCAACAATTGTATCCATTTTTTCATCGTAAGCTCGTGGTAATCTCCCACTTTTTTCTTTAAATTCAAGCAGTTCAGTTTGAGCCCGATCTAATCCGCTCTTACCCGAATATATTCCCATTCTTAGGTTTACTTCCCCAAAAGTCTGTTCAAGTAAGTCATTCCATGAAAAAATATCATGAGATGTCCATTTTCCACGTTCAGCAGCGGTTTGAATCGTTCCCATTTCCTTGTCACTGCTGCGAGGTAATCGTCCATATTTATTCTTATATGCTTTCATTTCAGATTGAGCGAGTTTTAATCCTTTTTCTTCACGGTACACATTCATTTTAAGGTTGATTCTTCCAAATGTTCGCATTAACAGGTCGTTCCAAGTCAAAATTCCAAATTCTTTCCATTCACGGCGAGCTATCCCACCGATTACCCCTCCTACTTCTTTATCGTCTGTTTTAGGGAGACGGTTAAGCTTATTCTCTAATTCTAGAAGGATTCCTTGAGCAAATAGCAAACCAAATTCCCCTTTGAAACCAAACTGTTGCTTCGTAATCATTTCGATGTTATATAGTCGGAGTAAGTCATTCGCAAATCGTCTAATCATTGGTTTTGGTACATTACTTCTTTTACAGGCCTTATCTATTGGTTTACCAGCTAAAAAGGAGACTGCAATCTCAAAACGTTTTTTTATCTCTTGCTGTAATTTTTGGCTATAATATTCAGGGTACTGAAATTTATATCTTGAAGTTGTCCACTCCTTCCGTTCAAAGTAACGTAGATCTCTGTATAGAGGAAAGATTTTTTTGAGAGATTTATTAAACTGATTCATTTCTCCTTCTCTTTTTTCGGTCGCTTTTTCTGCCTCTTTTTTTTCTCTTTAATTGGTGTTTTCTTGATCTTTCCGTCATTGGTGACTTCATACTTAATATTAAATACCTGATAATAATCATCTTTAGTAATGTATTTACGGTTGTCAAGTAACGTAGAAACAGCCGCATATTTGATGATCTGTAAGATTTTCCCTAATCTTCCTTCTGACAATTCTAAGATGAGCTTTGCTGTCTCTGGATTGATTATTTTTTTTCCTTTTCTAGATGGTTGAGAACTATCACATAGAATATCCCATTCTGGAAGAGCCTGTGAATAGACCGCATAAATCGTTTTCAATAGATCAATGTACTCTTCATTCATCTTCCAGCGTGGAAGCTCTAAAATGGTAAATCGCTCATCAATCCACGGTTTCATTCCTGCTTTTCGCTGAGAATCATCAGTATTTCTTAATACTCTGATAGCATCATGTGTACCTAACAAGATAAAACGAGTATTTGTTTGGTTGGTTAATGCTTTCAACCCAATAAATATCTCCCCCACTTCTTCTTTCGGTGAGGTAAGAAGGTTTTGAAGTTCATCGATGATTAACATCTTGACATTATTTTCTTGTAATTCAAATACTAAATTATTGATCAAGGTAACACGGTGACTTCGATTAATAAACTTGTCATCTAGATTTACTCCGAATTTTCTCAATATTCCAGCAAGCATTCGTTTTAATGTCATTTGAGGAGCATTTATCTCGTAGAATAGGAGATTGAAGTCATTCCATGCCTTTAACCGATTTTTTTCCATTTTTTTCCACTGTTGTGAACATAAAGTTAGGAATCTAGTTGCTAATGTTGTTTTCCCCGAATTAATGTCTCCTACAATGATTAACCCAATTGGTCTAATCTCTACCTCCTCATCGGATTCCTGTGATGTCTCTGCGTCCAAAAAGTGGTTGAACATAAATCCCATGATTTTAGTAGCTCTTCTATATCCAAACCATCCCTTGAAATTTAAAATTTCAAATGCGTGTTCTGCTCGCCTGAACATTTCTTCTTCTTTGGTAATTTCGTCCATTTTTGGTAAATTCAACGACAAGTTAAATCACAATAACCTGATATTTTACCCACTAATCATCAATTAATTTAGTGTTATTTTTGGGAATTTTCGTCCCCTTCCATTTTTTCCCACCTGGGAAGTTTGATCGAGGATATTTTGCAATTGGTAATAATTTAGGTTCGTAATTTTCAAGATCAAACTCTTCTTCTTGTTTTTGAGTCGAATTTAGAATTCCTAAATACTCTTCATCAACTTCAAATAGTGATAAGTCCTCTTCTTCTCTTTCCTGCAATTTCAGTTTTGATACATCCACCTCAAATAATGATAAATCAATCTCCTCTTCCTTTGGTTGTTCTATGTCATCATCTACTGACTGCAATAGTAATTCTAATCGTTCTTCCTCATTTGAAGTGAGTAAACCACTCTGCAACAGATCTTCAAGTTCTCCTTTCCCACGTGAATAAGTTTTGAGAAATACTGCTAATCGCTCTTGACCGCTTTTAGTTCCTAATAAATCATTAATGATCTTCTTCTGTCGATTATCGATTTGGCCTTTTTCACGGATTTTTTCGCTTATATTTTCAAAGAAGATATTAACTTCCGTAGATGGAGTTTTCTTTGTCGTTTTACCAATTCTCAAATAATTTCTAGCATAGACTAAGAGTTTTTTTGATAACGGAATCCCTAATTCGACATATTCGAGGATCAAGGTTTCTAGCCGACTGTCACCTTTATATTTCCGCGCGATTAATTCTTGGATTTTCCCTGTGAGAGGATCACGCATCCACGCGCGGGTGCGATCCCAATCGGAGATTTTGAAGTGGATTCGCTCTCCATCTTTTACCACCTCTTGCATTCGTGCCTGATCAAACCAAGAACTCGTATAGAAAATATTAGCACATCGTAAACCCTCTGAGGAGATCTTACAGTCAGCATCAATTCGTGCCTCATACAGAGCTAGATTTATCTCATCCTTCTCATTTAACAAGCGTAACGCTCCCCCTGCTATTTGTCTGTGTGGGTGGTAGTTCTCACCCCGTAATGCTTCTTGCCACATAATGTTTGGGGTGTCAAGCTCCCCTGCATGGGGAATTCGCATATAAGTATAGATGATATAGAATGCTACCCATTGTTTGAGTTGTTCTAATGTATACTTTGCTGCTTTTTTCGGATCATACTTTGAGGAAGGAGGTTTCATCCTGGTACGCGGAGAATAAACCGCCCCTTCACTTCGAAAGGCTTTTCGAATCGCATCATTCAGTGTACGTTGTGCTCGTTCTACAAATCCACCAAAATCTGGTCGTTTTACTGGTCTAAAGGATAATGTGACACTGTGTTTCATACAAAATTTCTTGACGGAATTTGCCCGAAATTCACGTGAGTTATCAGCCTGAATTCGAGCTGGGATACCTGATGTCTGCCATTCAAATACTTGTGAATCAATGTCTAATCCCTTGGTGCTGATGTATTGTTCATAATGGTGCCAGTGTTCAGTGCTTTTTTTTACTGTAATTCCATTTAAGATACATTGCATGACGGATTCTTGAGATGGAGGATTCATTGAAATGAAATATCCCCAAATCCCATGAGAAAAGGTATCAATGGCAAACGTGAGCCATGGGCGTACCCAGCCTTGCCGTGTAAACTCATCAATGATATAAATGTCGAGAGGGGTATGATCCATCTGGATGACTGCACCAGGATACATCCCATCCTTATATGTCCCTTTGAGTGTCCTCTTCTTCGCTTTTGAGGGGTCTTGAGTTCCACGTATTTCTACATGAGGAAGTTTCTGAAGTCTATAATAAAATGTCGATGAAGCAGGAATTTCAACCTCTGGGGGAAGTTCTCCTGTCAGCTTAGCTTGTTGGCATTTCTCCCAAAATGCGTCATAATACGCTTTTCGTTCCCCGCCGTTCTTATACCATTCAATAATGGCTTGTTTAAACCATACTTCGATAGTTTCTTCAAATCGGCTCTCGTTATGATGAGTCTTGGGAGATGGACGTAAAGCATTTACACTCCCTTTTTTATATTTAAGATAAAATTTATAAATTCTCATGGCTTCATTATGTGATTTTCCTAATCCTTCGGGAGGAGCTGCTTTACAGAATGTAAGGATTTCGTTTTTTTTACCATCAGTCAAAAATCGGTCAATAACGGGTTGGACTAACTGTTTCCGTTCTTTGGTTTTCTGTTGATTTAACCATCTTCTATATAACTGCTGAATATGATGAGATGCTATGTTTCTTTCATCACAAAAATTGTGGATAGTGTTTTTCACTAATTGATTTTTCTTTCTGGTCAGTTCTCTCCGATTTTTCTTCTTAGTTTCCTTCAGGTAATTTGTTTCATACTCAGAGATGATTCATTGGCATTTCTCAAGTAATGGTTGAATCAGAATGAGTTCCCGATCAGTTAGCTCCTTCCATGGTCTTCCCTCATCATCTTCTGATATTGAGTATCGTTGATTGAGAGCAGTTATATCCTCATGATTTTTCGATAATTTTGCTCCCTCAGAAGGAGTTAATAAATAAACGGGAGTGATTGGAATGGGGTCAGTGGATACAATTGCCTCCTCTATAGGTGTGTTCCAATCAATATAGAGGCCGTGCCCATGATAGACCTGGTGTTTTAACAATGCGATCAGGTCTGCTCGATCAAGATGGGGGAAGAATGGCTCGATGCGGTCAGCAACTGCGGGAATGGTCAAGCGTTCTTCCTCAATCAGTTTATGGATGTGTGTAAACACGCCCTCGAGGTCTTTCGTGACATTGAGCGGGGTATAATGTTTCGCTGCGGCCAAGCATTTTTTGATATTAGTTAAGCGTGTACAGTAGATGTGTCTGTCGGTAACAAATTGGAATGTCCAGTCATATTGTTTGCATTCTTTATGGGTAGACGTATTCTTTTCTATCTCGTTTTCTTTTTTCAACAACTTTTGTAAATCATTATACTTTTTGACCTCAAACAGTTTTTGTTTGATTTTACCATCAATAACAAAAAGTGCCCAAACATCACGATAGTACTCATAAGTACGTCCTTTGTAGTTATAATAAAAGCGGATCTGGGTTTCAATGTCAAAACAATTTGGATCATGATCGAGAAGTGTGAGGAAATCATGTTCCAGTAATGATTCATGGTTCAGAATATTAATGGCAGGAGCAGGTTCACCTCCGAGAACTTTATACGATCCATTCTTTAAAGATGGGATAAAGCCTCGCTCACTGCCCCATTTCAGCGGAATTTCTCTGTCTCCCACAGGACGATTAATAATGAACGATAATTCTCCCAAATTGTAAATCACTTTTTGAAACTTCATCCTAATTCAAATCAACGATTCTTTCCCTTAGATTCGCAGTAAATATACTTAGGATATTCAAGCGAAATTTCTTGTGTAAATCATGAAGTGATAGGTAACGATGCTTAAATATTCGAAAAATTGAGTGGTGTGAATATGATCATTTGTATTGTTCAATCTAGTTTTTTCCCGAGAAATTTTACACTCCAATTCAAATTATTGGGGCATTTAGCATTTTTATCGGTATCTAAGACACAAAAATCAAAGTATAGCATTGTCTGTAATTAAGGAAAGAGTGTTATAGCTGTCCAAATCGTCCACTTGTTTATGACCTTCCACGAGAAAATATTAAACAATGATATGTACTGATTTACAACGATTGGTATATATCAAATGGAAATGGAAGGAAAAGGGTATGATTCAGAGACTTATTTTTGTTATTAAGCATAACACCTATTATGCATATATCAAATGCATTTTAAAGAATTATTTCCTTTCTTTTTTCTTTTATCGCTCTCCCCAGGGAGTTTGGTTGTTTCTTTCTTATATAATCCTCAATTATAGCAAAGTATTTGTTCTAGTACCGTTTAAGCCTAAGTACTTTTCAGAAACATCAACTCTTCCTTAACTTTAAAAGGAGTATATAAATCCCCGTAAGATTTTTATTCTATTTGTGTTAAATTGAGTTAAAAGGAATTTAATAAGCGTTATAAGTAAAATCGCACCTTAGGGGTGAGAAGATATGGATTCTTACCAAAACCGCTGGAAACGGTTCATGGAAACGATCCTTTCTCACTTTCCTAATCATTTGGAGAAATATACTCCTGAAGAACGGGTCTTACTTAATGAATTTGTAAATATTTTACAGAACTATACGGTTGATACTGGGGAAAGACGTGATAGACTCATTAGTAGTTTTAATCAATATATTGAGAAACATAAGCCCACCCAGACCTATTATAATACCCCTTTCCTCTGGCTTACCATTAGCTACTTTGAGAACGCTAGTCAGTTATTAAATGCATCAGGTTTTCATGCTAACCAATTCTACGAATATCTTGTTAAACATCTTAAAAAAATTTTTAGATTAGTAAAGGAAGGAGTTGATTTATCCGATTTAGGGTGGGAAGGGCTTCAATATGATTGCTACAAACTCATAGTACCATTAACGGATGAGGAATTTCAAATCCTACAAATTATTTATTCTTTAATTAAAAATTCGGGGATTAAAGCTCTCAATTTTAATCATATTAAAACGACAATTAGCCATCAGATGAAAAAACCGAATATATCTCGTATTCTCAATAGATTCTTTACAAGAATAGATGCTTATTGGTATCTTCAATTCAATCCTACTACCTTTGGATTAGAACGTTTATTCTTTCATTTTCAACTCAAAGAATCAATTTCTCTTTCTGATATCATTGATTTTCAAAACTCTGTTAATACTACCTTATGTGCAAGTAATATATATCAGATTAGAAATTTTCCCAATATGTACACTGGATTTTTACTCATACCTTCCTACTGCTTAAAGGAATTGAAGGATTATCTTCAACAAAAAGAGCGTCAAGGGGATCTTTTTATTCATACGTTATCACAGATTACTGATTCTAGGATTAGTGGTTCTTTAGCTTTGTATAAAGTGGGAGAAGGGTGGTCAACGTTATCTCAGCACAAATTAGGTATTTTAAGAAACCGATTGACAACTTCTCGTCCCAGAGAAAGAAAGGGAAAACAAGAGTCTATTCACCCCTCTCTTTTAATGGATCCCTACGATCAAACATGGCATTATTCATGGCATCCTCACCCAAACCAAGTTATTTCCTTAATATGCAAAATTCCAAGAGCTTTTACTGTTAAGGATTTATCTCGGAGATTTAGCATTAAACAAACCAACAATACGATTTCAATATCTGAATCAAATCTTTTAAAAGAATTATTTCGTAAACAGGTTGCAAGGATTACTTTCTTTCCGAATAGAATGATTTATGAGTTTTCTTTAGATGATTATTGGGTTGAGGTTTCTCCAATCCCTTACAAACAACTTCTAAGGCTATTGTACTGGCTACCAACAGTCCATCTCTTCCTTATGGACAAAAATATTCAAATGTGGACAAAATTAACCCCTAACCTGGCAGAATGGTTAAGGAACGATCTCAATTGGTCAGTCAAAGAAATTATTCAATATAAATCTCCTAGTCGCTTACTAAAAACGTTCTATAATGAGGAAACTAGCCAATGGAAGACTCCTTCTATTCTAAAATCAGATAATTAGTTTTTATTAGTATGTTCACTTGTATAAGTGGAGAAAAAAAAGAAAGGTAGTGAGAATGGAGAAAAATTCAATTTTTCTACCATTAAGCTCAAAAAAATTTTAAAGGGGCTTAGTTTAAGTCAACAGGGCCCCCACCTTGGGGTGGCATCAAAGTTCTTTCCTCAGGATATTGTTTTAGCACATATTTTATACACCCGAAAAAAAACTTCAAACTGAGTTATGGAAACCTTATTTTTTTTAAAAAAAGTAAAAGAGTCAAAGAAAAACTTAGAAATGAATAGTCCGTATTATATTTCAACAATCATGACGTTTTATCAAAGATTATTGATAATAATCCACGTATTTTCATGATATTGAATTAGAAGAAGCAGGATTAAACTGACAGTAGATTAAATACTGTCATTATAATGGTATCAAGTAATTTATTATTTTTAAAGAAATTTTTTCCCATATCAAGTTTTGATAATATTCTCGCTTAATCAATCCATTTATCGAGCGTGTTCGATTTACTAAATTTGGTAATGTCTTCTCCCTTTTGTAGCAGATTGATCTTCAAAATTAGCTTGTCAATTTTACTTTCAGTTTCACTGTCTTTAATTGTCTCTAATTGAGTAATTAACTCACTACTTTTGACATAATATATTCTTGAAGATTTGTGCTTATGTTTTTTGCCAAATAAACACCAGAAGGTCACCTTCTTGGCCTTTTGGGGATATATAACTAAATCTTTATGTTTTGGTGAATAAGTTGATCTTTTTACATCAATGAATTCTATTGTGCCATCAGATTCCTCAATTCGTATGTCTGGGGTAATCCATTCTTTTTCTTTAATTCTTGAAGTCTCAACCCTAGGGTGCCACTCCCATAATTTATTCTTAAATAATAATTGAGCAATCTCATAACAAAGTTCTTCCCACTGAATTTCAGTAATCCTTGTAAACCAACAAGCGTTTATATCGATATGTCTTTTAAAATTACTTTGGAGAGAGAATCTTTTTCCACATTCATCACATTGATAGGGTTTTTCACCTGTATGAATCCTCATGTGTCTCTTTAAACTACTCGAATCAAGGAATGAAGTCTCACACTCCTCACAAATGAATAAATCTTCTCCAGAATGCTTTTTAAGGTGTCTCTTCAAGTGGATATTTTGTCTAAAAGCCTCTCCACACTCCTTGCAAATAAAAGGCTTTTCATCAGTATGAATTCTTTTATGAGCTGTTAAGTGATGTCTCCTCGTGAATGTTCCACCACAGATCTTACAAATATATGGCCTCTCCCCAGTATGGATTCTTTCATGTGCTTTTTTATGATTAATTTGAGAGAATTTTTGGCCACAGAACTTACATTGATAAGGTTTCTCGCCTGTATGAGTTCTTTTATGTACTTTTAAATTAGTGGAATCGCTAAACCTCATATCACAATATTTACATTTATATGGCTTCTCTCCAGTGTGGATTCGATTGTGAATTTTCAGTTTATTGAGTCTAGTGAATTTTTTTCCACATATTTTGCATTTATATCGTTCTTCTTTGATTGCTACTCTTTCATATTGTTGTTGCCTCTTTCTTCGACACTCCTTACAGATTGAGCGAAGCCCATCTTTAGCTGATTCTTGTCTATGAAATTCTGATCTTGGTTTAGCAGTTTTACAGTTTCGACATAATTTCAAAGATTTAGGAAGCCCATTAGGCTCACTAAACAGATGTTTTCTGGCATTAGGGTGTGACTGAAGGTATTTTTTTCGAGAATACTCGCTTTTACATTTTTTACATTGGAGTTGATGACCATCTATTTTGTTTCTCTTGTCTTTATGAAATTCATCGAGAGATTTTGTCTGGCCGCATTTTGAACATTTTTTCGTTTTTAAGGTCAAATTAATCACACGGATCAAGACCAAACAGTTTACGAATCTTAT
>JAEOTY010000052.1 GCA_016839625.1 Candidatus Hodarchaeota archaeon | reverse complement strand
AGTTGACTGCGAATAAACATTCCACAGTGAGTGTAAAGGTGAAAACACAAGCTGAAAACCTTTTAAAGGCGTTACAATCAAAACAAATAGAAGCTTCGATTGAAGGCGGATATATTGAAGTTGAAATGGTTCCTGAAGTTGAGAAAGAAATTTTTAAAACCGCTAATCAGATCGGAGTGGATATCCGATACCTAGGGAGCAGATCGAGCACTCTGGAGGATGTATTTATCGATCTATTTAGAGAACAGGAGGTTCCCATTCAATGAGTGAATCAAACACAACTAAGAGTGCGTATGTTAGAAAGTTTGCATTTCGACCATATGAAGGGACTCGTCGTGGGCGCATCTATAGGTTATGGGCGGTTTCATGGCATTGGTGGGTACATCAGTGGGAACGGTCACGAGCGGTCAAATTCTTTATTGGCTTTTTAATATTCACGTTTGTATTGATGAACATGTTCTTATTTATGACGAAAGATATAATGCTTTTACCTGATCCAGTCACTGCGGAGGCCCTTACTCCCAATGATTTGCTAGAAGATACTATTCTGACAATGGTTCGCGAGGTGGTTACTTTTGGAATGGCGTTTTCAACTGGAAACGGTGACGACGTGTCAGGAGCCACAATAAACGTTGGAGGTGCCAGTATCTTCATTCTAATCCTCGTAGTTCTAGTAGGATCTGGACTCATTGCTGACGATATTTCTAATCAAACCAATGAAATATACTATAGTAAGTTAGAAAAACATGAATATGTATTGGGAAAATTCGGGGCTTTCTTTCTATTTGGCAATATAGTTCTGACTCTTCCTTATGTTTTTGAGTTCCTCCTATTAGTAATAGGAATAGGAAATATCGACATGATTACTGCTCTTCCTGTTCTCATTACTGTTATCATGTTCACTGAGCTCATAACTATAACCTACAGTAGTATAATGCTTGCTTTTTCGTCTCTTACGAATCGACGGTTATATGCTGGTCTTTCGGCATTTATGCTTCTGTTTGTCATAAACATGATTGTCCCTTCTTTAGCGTTCACAGGAGAAGAAGTTAACCTAGTAATCTTATTTGATGTTCTTACTGTCTTACTATTGACATCCTATATTCTAACTGGTACAACTACTGTTGAATATCAATCATTTATTGGTTCTTCAGATCAAATTTCAGGGAGATTATTCGTAATAAACTTAACTGATGGGATTGGTCTAGAAAGCTGGATGGTATTAGGAGCTTTAGGATTATATATTTTGGTAGGATTTTTAATTGTCGTTGTCCAAGTCTATTGGAGGCACTCGAAATGATTGAACTGCACGATGTTTCTAAATCGTTTAAAGATGTGGTTGCCCTCTCTCGTCTAAGCATGTCCGCCACGGACGGTCATGTGACAGGTTTTCTTGGGCCTAATGGTGCTGGAAAATCAACGACACTAAAACTTATTATGGGTGAAATTCGCCCAGATACAGGAATGGTACGGGTATTCGATGAAAATCCTATCAACAATGCTGAGTTGAAAAGACAAATTGGTTATGTATCCGAACATGAAGATCTTTATCAATGGATGAAAGGAAAACAATTTGTTACGTCATTGGCTAGATTGATTCTCTCCCGTGAGCAAGCTGAAACAGCTGCCAAGGAAGCATTAAAGAAAGTAAATCTCGGTGTGAAAGGAAAACGTATCAAATCCTACTCAAAAGGTATGAAACAACGTCTCAAAGTTGCAGCAGCTATTGTTCATCATCCTGATTTACTGATTTTAGATGAGCCTTTTGGCGGGCTAGATCCCCTCGGTCGGCGAGAAATGAAAAGACTAGTCTCGGAATTAAATGCAGAAGGGGTCACGGTCTTAATTTCAAGCCACATTTTATATGAACTGGATCAGATGAGTACTAGGATGGTGTTAATCCATCGAGGACAATCATTAGCAGAAGGTCCCCCAGCAGAAATCCTAAATTTAATTGATCAGTTTCCCCATCAAATTTTGTTTCAAGCTCCCGATAATGAGTTGCAAACACTCTCCAAACTATTGATAGAAGAAGACATTGTTAAATCCATAACATTCACGACCGATAAAGCGACCAAAGATCTTGTAGTGATTACAGAGACTCCTAGTAAGTTTTATCCTATCGTCACAGAGGTAATTGCTGAAAATGATCTTCTAATAAGGCATTTAGAAAGTCGAACTGATAATATTGAAGCAATTTTTGAATTCCTGACATAGGTGAAAAAAATGAGTTTAGCAATTTCAAAAACTGATTATCCTCCTTCAATTTTAAATAAAGGCATTTTCTTAGGGCAGATATTTTTTTCTAAAGTTCTCTTAGATAAGAAGACCTATATCTTAATCTTTGTAAGTATTCTTCCTCTTTTACCCTATACTACTATCACAACTGCTACTATAAATGACTATGTAAATATGATGGCTATAGGTGAAGTAGCTAATATTTTTAATTTCTTAATTTTGCCCCTTATTTGTCTAATTTTAGGAATTTCTGCCATTGCAGAAGAAAAGGAGAATAAGACTATTAGTCAATTATTATCAAGACCCGTCAGAAGAGAAGAGATTGTTCTAGTTAAATGGATTTCAATCGTTGTTATTGGAGTTGTTATTGCCTGTTTGGACGCGTTACTTATTTACATCGGTTTATGTATTCTTGCACGAGACTTTTCAATATTATTTGAGCATTTTAATGTGCTGTTTGGGATATGGATGTTCGTTGGAACGTGGGTTGCTATCTACGGTACGATATTTCTGTTCTTAGGTATAATAATTGATAAGAATGCGTTGGGATGGGGATTAGCTATTGCTTATTTTGAAGTTTTCTTTGGACAGTTCATCTTTGGGCCAATGACTGCTAGAAATAATCCTTACTCCATTACAAACCATATTTATTTCGTTGCGTCGGAATTTTTCTTGGTAGGGTATTTTAACTATAGTATTCCTGACGTAGATCCATTCCATTCCCTTATTATCTGTTTTACTTTGATTATTGTCTTTTTATTGCTATCAATGTTAGTAATGCGTAGAAAGGATTTCCCACAAGAATAGTTAATTTAATTTTTTTAAGTTGTTATTGTACCATCAATAACAAGCACCTACAACCCAAATGGGGATACATGGTTTTTGAATTGGAATAGGAGGAGGATGTATCTTGAAAAAGTTAACATCCCTTATGGTATAATGAGTTCCTTTATAAGTAAATGGAGCTCCTTTCCACATTCCTGAAATAATCTCTAATCCTTCATCAAGTAATTCTGCTCTGATTTTTCCATCTGTTTCTTCACCAAATTCTGCAAAGCCTGTACTTACTTCACCTAAGGCAACAGAGAGAATAACACGACCATTTGATATCTGATCTAGGGTTGCAGTAATGACTTATCCAAATGGCAGTACAACCTATAACAAGTAAAGGAACAATAAAGATTAATAAACACTCTTTGCGAATCGTAAATTGTCTAGCTATCCACATCACTGGAACTGAAAGCATAAAAGTGATTGGAATGTATAAGTACAGCATGACAGCGAATTCTGTGCTGAAAATTTCCAGTAAAGTTGGTGGAATGTCATAATAAGGAAAAATTTCTGAAGGATAACCCAAGATAACTGTATTTAAGCTCTGGATTAGAAAAATTAATGGCGAAATTAAGTCTAATTAAAGACTCAACTGGGTGGACTTCCTGGTTGGGATATCAAGAATCGACATAACTAGATTTAGAAATGTAACAGGAATAAAAAATAGACTTATAACTAAGGAAAAAACCAGGTTCCTAATAAATTGAGTAAGCCATCCCCTTTTCCAGAGATTGTGTCCTTCTCGGTTTAAATCAATAGAGGGAGACATCTACATAACACTCCATTCTTCTCACTTGTGAACTACATCATCAAAGCTTTAGCAGCTTCCATAAGCATTATATCTATTACATCTGGTGGGGTTAACCCCTTCTGATTACGGAAAATCTGTGTTCCACTCACCAAAAATTCTGCGCCAAGCTTTACGGCCTCTCTGATGGTGCTTGGGGTTATCCCCCCCTGGAGTTGAATTGTACCACTGAATCGCTCTTTAAAACACTCCACATAAGATCCAACTGTTTCTTTATCAAAAGTCCCCGCTGACACGTTCGACCGAGAGGCTGTTCCTGCTGCTTGGAATGTCAGCATTCCGATTTCATGCAAGACTGGTTCGAGAAGAGTAAATACTTCTTCTTTTGGTTTAGGGATCAAGTTTTCTGAACCAACAGTCTCAATAACAGGGCTAGCACAAGCACCAATGTCGCGAATGTGACGAATTAATTCTTTAAGTTGTGCTGAATCCGAAATAACATCCAGTTGAAAACATATAGCACCAGGTTCTATACGATCAAATCCATAGAGATGACGTTGAGGGTAATTAGTCAGCAGATGAAGGGTCAAGAAACCTTTATATGACCGAATTACCTCGTTAAGACTTGTCAAGAAAGAAGGAGTGAAAATAATGGAGTTTAAGTCTGGACTTTCATTGGCAAACCCACCATAGTCTTCAAAATTGATATCAACATGGAATGTGCGTACTTTGTGTTCCATAAGCTCTATCACAAGATCATTCACTATTTCTTGAAGAATTTCTGGTGGAGTTGTCTTAATCAATCCATCCGTAATTGTTATTAGGGCTGGACTGATTTTAATGATTAGTCCGTCTAGGACATCATTGTAGGTAAAGGATTCCATCGCTGAAGTGCTGTAGAAGTGCTGACCTTTTGTCAGAATTTTCATCATCCTTCTTAAATAATTAAGGCGTTAATTCAGATACCCATATACTTTTACTCCCCTTCTCATTTCTCTCTTATTGTGATAGATCATAACTTTGCCTCTTAAAGTATTTACTCCAATTTCAATTAAATATTGATTCAAATTTTATTATAGTCTAAAACGAACCCCATATTGGTAATATTCTTGATTTAATACCTATTATCTGCAAGAAATTATTAGAAATTTTCAATGTTGCTTCCTGGTATAGTCATGCTATCAATTCGCTGACGATCTGTTTCTGTTAGTTTCACATGCAACGCACCTAGATTATCCTCCAGATGTTCTACAGTACGTGGACCTATGATGACACTAGTGACACCAGGTTGCGCTATGATCCAAGCAAGAGAGAGTTGACTCAAAGTACATCCTTTCTCGCTGGCTATTTCCCTAAGAACATCAAGCAATTCGTAAAATCGATCATTTAAAGCATTGACGTAATAGGGCGCCCATTCCTTGACGGATAGCAATCTAGATCCCTCTGGGAATGGTTTACCCTTGCAATATTTACCTGTTAAAATTCCACCTCCTAAAGGAGAAAAAGGCAGTATAGCGATATCATACGCTTGGGCCATTAACAAGAGTTCCCGTTCGATTTCTCTGTCATAGATATTGTAGCGTGGTTGTTCACTCACAAATCGATTCAAATGGTACTTCTCTGCCACCAAGAGACCCTCCATTATTTTCCATGAAGGGAACATACTTGTTCCTATATATCGAACCCAACCTCTTCTTATAAGATCATCTAGAGCTAGTAATGTTTCATCGATCGGAACATCAGGCACTGGGCGATGTAACTGATAGAGATCAATATATTTGGTTTGCAACCGCTTCAAAGAAGCCTCACATGAAGCTATTAAGTGCTTTCGGCTTAATCCTCCAGCATTTGGGTCGTCAGGATCCATATGACCCCAGACCTTCGTAGCTAGAATTACTCTATCACGTCTCCTGTTCTCAGACAAAACTTTCCCAATGATCTCCTCGCTCCGACCAACTTCATTGGGAGCCCCATAGAGGTTAGCTGTGTCAATGAAATTGTGGCTAGTCTTGATATAATGATTGATGATTTCAGCTGCTTCATCCTCAGGTGTTCTCACACCAAAGTTCATTGTACCTAGACAGAGAGGACTGACTTTTACCCCTGTTCGTCCAAGGTTTCTGTATTGAATGTTTTCTTTCTTCATCACAAATTCCTTCATCTCATGTTAACAATTTTTTTTCTTTCTGAGTGGCTTTCTCAATATTCAATTGCAGTTATGGTCATCTTCCACAATAAAAATGCTTTTTTCTAACCATGATTAATTGTACTATAATCAGTGAAGCAAATAGAAATCTTATTAGCGTTATCCCCGCATAAGGAGGGTGGCGCTTTTTATTATGGCAGTGTAGTTATAAGACAGGAGTAATACTTTATGGAAGACAAAATCAGGAAAGAAATGATGTCTTATTATAATGAGAGAGCAGAGGAATTCTTTTCTCCATTTTTCATCTTCAAGACGTGAGTCTCAAAATAATTTTACGTAATCTTACAGTCATTTTGCTTTCCTCTTCTCAACGTGAAGCAGATAAAGTGAAACCAGATGTATATAATCAATATACATCATTAATATACATCAACCCATTCCCATGACTCTGACTCAATATGTTTGGCAAGAAAGATTATCTGACCAATGTGAGTTGAGTAATGGGACAATTGCCAGCCTATTGCTTCTAACACTGAATACCTTTTCTTTCTAATGTATACCTCTTTCATTAGGTCAGTCGGAGTCAAGCTGGAAATCGCGTCGAATACACATTTCCATCCTTCTTCCCAGATCTCCATTAATTCATCTTTTGTAAGTTTGATAGTTCTATCAAATTCACTAGGACGATTACGATCAGGTTTTTCCCCATCAGTTGTTAGAAAATCTGTCCATCGAGATTTCATATTCCCTGCAAGATGTTTGATGAGGATTGCGACGCTATTCGATTTTTTATCAAGTAAGAAAAATAAATCCTTATCATTTTTTATTTGCTTGAACGCTT
>JAEOTY010000051.1 GCA_016839625.1 Candidatus Hodarchaeota archaeon | reverse complement strand
TTGTTCTTAAGATATGGACATTTAGAGACTAAGCGTCACTTTGTTAAAGATAGTCTCCTTAAAAAAATCTGATCATCACGATCGATCGTGTCTAGAGCTTTTATTTTTTACATATAATTATAAAATATTGACCATCAACGAAATTCATTTATATTGACTTTGAAGGAAGAAATTTGAGGCGATAAACAATGTGGGATTGCCAAATGTTTCATTCAAGTTAGGTTTTCAAACCTTTTTACACGAACCCACCAACGTTTTCGTCAAGTTCTTCAAACTTCTCTTTATCATTCTCTTATTATAATCAAGAGGAGAATCTCGGTATATCGAATCAACAGAATATTTTATTTCTCACAATTCGAAGAGTGTGGTTGAATTGGAAAATCTAAGTGGTAAGAAATATGTTATCTGCCCTGCGTGGCCTTATGTTAATGCTATTCCTCATCTAGGAACTGTATTACATTTATTAGGCGCAGATATCTATCTTCGTTATTTAAAATTAAGGGGAGCTGACGTGATATCAGCTACTGGTTCTGATTGCCATGGAACCCCTATAGAGGTAGCTGCAATTGAAGGAAATATATCTCCCCAAGAATTAGTAGATAAAAATCATGAATTAATCTTAAACTTGCTGAAAAGGTGGAATATAGACTTAAATTATTCAAAAACGGCGAACTCTTTCCATTATGAATGGGTTCAAGACTTTTTTAGGCGTTGTAATGAAAATGGTTATATTTTTTCAAAAGAAGCTGAACAATTGTATTGTTCACATGACAAAAGATTCCTTCCTGACAGGTTTGTTGAAGGCACATGTCCACATTGTGGAGCAGTTGGTGCTCGGGGAGATCAGTGTGATGCACCAGATTGTGGAAAACCCTTGAGTCCAGTAGAGTTAATCGATCCTCATTGTAAAATTTGTGGAAATATTCCAGTCATCAAAAAAACCACTCAGTGGTATTATAATTTTAGCGCTTTTCAGGAAAAACTAGAAGCATATATTCGTCAGAATGAACAATTGCCTGAAAATGCTAGAAAATTCTCCGAATATATATTAAATGAGGGATTACAGGCTCGTACATTGACACGCGATTTAGCTTGGGGGATTCCGTTCAATAAAGTTATAGCAGAAGCTAAAGGAAAATCAATCTACGTGTGGTTGGAGGCAGTTCTTGGTTATATTTCTACTTCTGCAGAATTAGGGAAAAGAGAACATAATGATTCTGAATTCTGGAAAAAATACTGGTTAGATCAAAATACGCGGACGATATTTTTTATTGGGAAAGATAATATCTTTTTTCATACCTTGCTACTCCCTGGACTTCTTCTTGGAACAGAGGAGAGCTATGGGAAACCTTTTGTCCTTCCATACAATGTGAGTACAACAGAATTTCTAATTTTTGAAGATAGGAAGTTCAGTAAGTCTCAAGGAATCGGAGTGTGGATTGACGATGCTGCAGCTCTCCTTCCTACAGATTATTGGAGATATTATTTGGCAGCAACCCGACCTGAAACAAAAGATTCTACTTTTACATGGGAAGAATTCCAACAACGAATAAATAACGACCTTAATGACGTTTTAGGTAATTATATTCATCGTATTTTTGTTTTACTTCATAAATACTGTGATGGTAAGATTCCTGAATGCCATCGTCTTGATACTACTGACAGAGCATTTGTCACCGCTATTCATGAGGTTCCTGAAGCTGTAGCCGACTTTTTCGATAAATTTGAGCTAAAAAAAGCCGTAGCATCCATTATTGATTTTGCCAGAACATCAAATGTTTATCTTAGTACAAAAGAACCATGGAAATTAGTAAAAACAGATTTCATTGCTGTTGAAACCACTTTGTTTCTGTGCATTCAATCACTTCGGACACTTGCTATTGTTCTTTCTCCAATCATCCCTGAAACTGCTGAAAAGGTTTGGCAAACTATCGGTCTAGAGGGAACTGTAGCTAAGCAACGTCTAGAGGAGGCTGGAAAATTAACTCTTCAACCTGGAATAATTGTGCAAAAATCTAAACCATTATTTTCAAAAATAGATATTGAAGAGCTACAAGAACGACTTACAAAAATACGAACTGCAAAAAAAACAGATTTCAGAGAGGAAAAAAAAGTGTCAGACAAGAAACAGACTATCATCCCCTTTGAGGACTTCCAAAAACTTGATATCCGAATCGGTACTATACTAACTGCCGAAAAAATCAAAAAAACGAAAAATTTGTTAAAACTTAAGGTTGATCTTGGCCCAGAAATCGGCCAGCGTCAATTAGTTGCTGGTTTAGCCTCACATAGGAATGTAGAAGATTTAATCGGACAACGATTAACTGTAATAGTAAATTTGGAACCAATCACCATTCGTGGGGTTCGTTCAGAGGGAATGTTATTGGCAGCTGTAGAAGGAGAACTATTAGGGTTGATAGTTCCCGATCAAAACGTACCAAATGGCACACGAATAAGTTAACTTTATCTTCTCTCTTCCATCAATTTTCTCATCTTTTATTATGGAAACTTTTTAACAAAGACGAAAGCTAAAAAGCAACATACCCCTATTAATATGAAAACGAAGGAAGCAGATTATTATGGCAAAATGGGATTTAGTTGTTTTCGAAACTCAAGAAAAGAAGGAAGTTCGTAATCGTTTTCGAATTACTAAGAAAGCCATGACCGCTGCTGGTCAACATGGAAAAGCAATCGTGTTAATAGATGAGCAAGGAAAAGAATGGTTATTAAAATCATTTTCAAAGTTTATCGACTTTGAAATGAAAAAGATTTTAGATCTAGAGGTTGATATTGAAGATTCTCCAGAGGAAAGCCGACATAGGATGCATTTGTGGCGTGTTCTAAATGAGCTTACCGCTTCACGTCTTGGACAACGATTAAGACTTAATGTCCCAAGTGCTCTCGTTGTTTGCTCCCAACAAATTGCAGATCAACCCCTTGAGCAAACAACAGTATTAGACCTTGGTGATGTCGTCATCCTAGATGAAGATGAAGAAGATGAGGGAGACACAGCTGAAGAATTCTATGAACTTTCAGAGCGGGAATCTTACACGCTGGAAACTTCTAAAAAATTTGAAGAATTACTCACGAAGAAGAGCGATCGAGGCGATCCCTCAACAATACTTGCTTTGATCATGGAAAAAATTCCTGATACTATAAATCTAGATGAATTCTTAGACACTAAAGATCTTGATGGAGCTTTTGAAACTATACAACAAATAGATGACGGATATTCCCTTTTACCGTTTGACATATGGTTGAATGATCCAGACAGAAACGCAGGTAACTATTTAGTTCAATTCGATGAAAATAAGAAGCCAAACAAAATTTGGGGGATTGATTATGAGATGTGGGCCCTAGGTTCCGACATTTGGATGGAAGAGGACGAAATTACTCAGGGACGTAGTTACTTGACTGCAGTTATCCATACGAAAAGTAATATATTTGATCCAAGAGTTACTCAAACCGTACATCGCATACGGAGTATCACTGATGAGGAACTTACTTCCATGACTCGAGCACCGAGTATTTTATGTAAATTCTTTGAGTATCATATAACACAGAAAAATATTGAACCAGATGAACGGGATGTTCTAAAACAAGTTGAATCCAATTTAGAAGACTTTCTTATTGAGTCTAGGCCACGTTCTGACAAATTAAGTGATATTCTAATCAGGCAGGTTGGCCTCCCCTCTGACTATAAACCATAAATTAACTGGTTTCTTTTAACCACTAGAGAAAGGTAGTGGATGAACTTCAGATCGGCAATGATTCAGCGTGGCACTTTGATGTTCTTATTGTCGATCCGATTTACAATTCTTTCTGTATCTTGGGCCATTACAAGCTCTTCATTGGTTGGTATGACGAAAATCTTTATCTTTGATGCATTGGAAGAGATTATTCGCTCTTGAGTTCCACAGACCGCTTCTAAATTTGCTTCTTGATCCAACTCTATCCCGAAAAATTCAAGATCCTTGAGAACGAGTGATCTGAAATGAGAAGATCTTTCTCCGATTCCTGCAGTAAAAACTATGGCATCTAATCCCCCCAAAGCAACAAAATACGCTCCAATATATTTACGAACACGATAAGCTGCTAATTTTAAAGCCAAAAGAGCTTTCTCATCCCCTTGGATGGCTTTTTCCTCGATATCTCTCATGTCGGAACTGTGTGCAACCCCAAGAAGTCCACTTTGACGATTAAGTATTTTATCAGTCTCTTTAGAGGAAAGATTTGCTGTTTGCATCATGAAAAGGACAATCCCAGGGTCTAAATCTCCTGAACGAGTTCCCATGACTAATCCTTCAAGGGGTGTCAGACCCATGCTTGTATCAATCGACTTTCCATCTTTTACAGCTGCTACTGATGCTCCATTACCTAGATGTAATGTGATTATCCGGGAAGATTCAGCTGAACTGTGTAATAATTTCATTGCACGTTGAGAAACATAATAATGAGAAGTTCCATGAAAGCCATATCTTCTGATTTTCTTCTCCAAATACCATTTCGATGGGATTGCATAACGGTAGACATATTCAGGCATTGATTGATGAAAAGCAGTGTCAAAGACCGCAATGTGAGGAATATTAGGTAGAACAGCTTTCGCTGCTTGTATACCTTGGAGATTTGGAGGATTATGTAATGGAGCTAGTGAGGAAAGATCTGCAATCGTTTTCTCGACAGAAGAGTTAATAATGGTAGATTCAACAAATTCTTCCCCTCCATGAACTACTCTATGACTAACGGCATCAACTTCTGATATATTCTTCATTACACCTTCTGATGGGGAAACTAGTAACTTTAAAACGTATAGAATAGCTATTTGATGATTATCACATCTAAATTTTTGTATAATTTCCTGTGATCCAACTTTCTGGTGAATGAATGAACCTGAAAGTCCCACCCGCTCAACAATTCCCTTTACTAGCATTTCATTAGCAGTAGTATTGAAAAGGGCGTATTTTACAGATGATGACCCGCAATTTAGGGTCAAAATGATCATTACTATGACCCCTTGTATTTCTCGGATGAGTTTGTGGTTCCCTTAACAATGGTAATGGATGCTGAAGCACCAATACGAGTTGCTCCAGCTTTTATCATTTTTTCGGCTGCCTCAAGCGTTCTAATACCACCAGCAGCTTTTACTCCCATTTCAGGCCCTACAGTTTTCCGCATTAATTCAATATCTTCAGCTGTAGCTCCTGCAGTACTAAAGCCGGTAGAAGTTTTAACAAAATCTGCTCCAGCTAGTTTAGCTAAAAGACTTCCTTTCGTAATCTGTTCCTTTGTTAATAATGCTGTCTCTAAAATGACTTTTACCAAGGCTTTTCCTTCTGCTGCAGCAACAACTGCTTCAATATCTCTCTTCACAAGCTCATCATCCCCTGATTTCAATGCTCCTACATTAATAACCATATCGATTTCTTCGGCACCATTTGCTATAGCATCACGAGTTTCTATAGCTTTAACAGTAGGTGTAGTAGCCCCTAAGGGAAAACCAACAACTGTACATACCTTGACGGAGCTCCCACGTAAATTCTCTTTTGCTTTTGACACATTTGTCGGATTAATACATACCGAAGCAAATCCATATTCCATGGCTTCATCGCAAAGCTTTCGTATCTCTTCTTCTGTAGCATCAGCCTTTAAAAGAGTATGATCAATATACTTAGCCAAATCTTTATCAAATTCTGCTATTCCAGGATTTGTTCCAATTCGTGAAGCTCCTCCATTAACGAAAGCTTTCACTATTTCGTCACCATTAAGTTTTCCAGCTGTACCTGTAGTATAGACCATAGATGGAGAGATAATCTCTCGTGTAGGAGACGCACCAGTTAAATCATGGATCTCGACTACTTGAACACCCATGTCCTCAAGTAGTTTAATAATTCCGTTTATTCTCTTTAACATGGGTTCTGGAATATTTTCAGGTTTGATTTGACAACAAAAAATCGAATTCTTTGCTACAATGACAGGTTTTCCATAAATCAGCCCAAAAACTATGGTGATTGTACCAAGAGAGTCTGCATTCAGAGCTGCTACTTTAGCAGCTGTATTTAGGGATAACACAGGAACATAAATCACATCAGCTTGTTTGAGTACCTTTTCCAAATAATCTGGAGAATATTCAGTAATTATTGTACCTCCTTGTGATGCACTCCTAGCTTTCGGAGTTCCTATGATTTGTGTTGCTGATTTTGTCATTACAACATAGACAGGTGAAAAACGACGTGAAATTTCCTCCATTTGCTGATAAACTTCAGATAGTTCCTCGTCTCCCCCGCAAAGTAGAATAATTGCTGAACCAGTGGAAATGAGAGGTTTTTTTGGTTGGTACCCCGTTTCTTTTGGAATTATTGTTTTTTCATTAGACTTTGACCCTGATTGACCCAATTTTTGTAAAACTTGCTCGGTAATTTTTTGAACTAAATCTTCTTCCATTAACAATCACTCTCAAGCTTTAAGTGTTAATTCACGTTGTTTTCCTTCTACTTTAATGAAATCCACCACACCCACGATCAAAGCATCTACTGCTCCTTCTTCATCCTTCATGATACTACGAATTGAGTTCCCTTCCTGCAAAACTAGCACGCAATCACCCACCCCTGCCTGAGCAGTGTCCAAAGCAATTTCTGAGTCTCCATTATAACGTCCATTCATGTCTATGGGTCGTATGACGAGAATTTTATAATTTTCATGGCTTTTAGTTTTAATAGATGCCACTAAATTGCCAGTAACGAGAGCTAAACGCATTGGATCATGCCTCCCTCCGTATTTTTTTTGTTGTAGCTTGTTTCGGACGAGTTCTTGCTGTAGGTGGCCGCTTCGGTGGAGTTTTCTTTTGGGGAGGAGCTTTTTCAGGTGTTGGAGTTTTGGGCACTTTTTTCTTTCTAGGCTTTTTAACATTATATTCTTCAACGAAACCAACAATACATTCATCTATTGGTACTAATCCTTTTGAAATTGCTATAGCTGCTTCTTTTTTACTTACAAGGTAGACTATATCTCCTGGACCTGCTGTATAAATCCCGTCTGCAGCAACATACGGTTTACCAATGGGTTCAAAATCATCATTTAATCCTTGAACGACAAGTAAGCGTAAACCTACAAGTCCTGAATCTTTCACCGACGCTACTACATTACCAATGACTTTCCCAAGTTTCAAATAAATCACGTCGACTTACAAAATCTTTGCTCAATATCACGAATCTTGTTGACTCGGCGTTCGTGGCGTCCACCACCAAATGGGGTTTCAAGCCATCTTTTCACGATGTTTTGCGCGAGACCAATCCCCAAGATTCTTGCTCCAAGCGTTAAAATGTTAGCATCATTGTGTTCTCTTGCTGAATGGGCAGTAAATTCATCTGTACAAGGTGTGGCTCGAACATTAGAAATCTTATTTGCAACAATTGCACTTGCTACCCCTGTTCCATCAATTAGGATACCTTTAGTTTCTAGAGACACAGAAACATTTTGAGCAACTAGCAAAGCAATATCTGGATAATCAACTGGTTCGGGAGAATAACATCCAAAATCAGCTACTTCATAACCGAGTCCTTTAAGGAATTGTATTATCTGCTTCTTGAGATCAAATCCTCCATGATCACTTCCAATAACGATTTTTTTCATATGAATTCATCCATCGTGATTTTTAAGCTTTACATGAGATATTTTATCAAATCCTTATGTGGAGCTGGTATTAAGGCTGTAGATAGAACCAATCCTTGATCCTTAACCCTGTTCACACCCGCGGCTATCGCTGCTCGAACTGCACCAACTTCACCTGTAAACAGAGCAAATGCTTTACCGCCTAAAGCACGGCTTAATCGGACTTCAATCAAACGGATATTTGCACTTTTTACCGCCTCATCAGCAGCCATTATGGCAGAGGGAGCTGAGTATGTTTCAATCATCCCAATCGCATCAATTTGGTCAACTTCTGTAGTTCCGGATATTGCTGGAAAAACCTCGGAATGAACATTGGGAATGACCACTGAACCGATTAATGATTCTCCTGCTATGTTACTTCCAGCATCTAGGGAACTTTTCACAGATGCAACTGATCCTTGCACAATGATTAAGTATTTACCTGGACAAACAGGTGTTGACACCAGTAGTTTAACGTCAGCTGCTTTAACTATCGCATCTGCAGCAAGAAGTCCTCTTGCTACAACATTGGTTTCAACTATTCCAATTGCATGCATCATTGTAACCTAGTAAGGAGGATAAAAGTACAGTCTGCTTGTTTCTTGGTAAAGAAAGATGAGAAGCTTCAGCTAGGCGCAGAAGCAAATAACACTCACTTTAACCTTCAAGCCCTTTTCGGCAGGATGGTTTCAACTTCATCATGCGGACGTGGAATCACATGAGCTGATGTTAATTCTCCTACTTTACGAGCAGCTACAGCTCCAGCTTCTACAGAAGCTTTTACTGCGCCTACATCACCACGTACCATTACAGTAACGTAACCGCCACCAATGACTTCTTTTCCAAGCAATTGTACATTTGCTGCTTTCACCATTGCATCAGCTGCCTCAATAGATGCAACGAGACCTCTGGTTTCTATAAGACCTAATGCTTCTTTAGCCATTTTTATTCACCATATTATGTTTCTATTATTTTTTTTTAGTTTCTATAATGATTTCTTTATGTATCTTTTTAATAGTCCCGCTAATACTCGCGTGAACTGTTGCTCCAAGTGATCCTTCAGGAATTTTTCCAATAAGATCACCCTTTGATACTTGATCTCCTATTGCCACAGTTGGGATCGCAGGAGCACCAATATGTTGTTTTAAAGGGATTTTAACAAGTTCTATATTAAGAGAGTGTGAACTAATTGGAGCAGGATGTTCATACTCTGTTAAATTCAATCGAGAAACGAGTCTTTTCATGGGAAGTTTCCGTAATTCTCTTTCTTGATGGACTTTTAGCTTTCTTCGCTTGTGAGGGTTCTTTAATCCCTCAATAATGAAGTGATCTCGAAGTTCATAATTTATTTTACATGGGTCAAGACCCATAGGGCAACCATAGAAAGTACATGCACCACAGAATACACATAAGAAAGCACTGGTTAAATGGTCACTATTTTCCATTCCACCAAATGCAATAGCTCTCATTATTTTGTCAGGATATAAATCATGTCCAAGTAGGAAACGAGGACAAACTTCTGTACATAGCTGACACCTAATACACGCCGCTTTTGAAACAACAACCTTTGATGACATTCTTTGTTGCTTCATATTAATCAAATAATGATCTTCAGGTAGAACTATAAGGCTGGATGTAGTCTTTGTAATGGGTTCTTCAAGGTCTTTTACTACCTCACCCATCATTGGTCCACCCAATATCACTTTAAAGGGATTTTCTGTTGATCCTCCAGCTGCTAGAATAGCTGTTTTAACCGAGGTACCAATGGGGAACTCTATAGTCTGAGGATTTTTCACAGCTCCAGATACAGTCACATATCGAGAAATTACGGGTCTTCCCTCGAATGCTTCAACGAGATTTATCAGAGTTCCAACATTATTAACCATAACCCCAATATCGAGCGGAATCCCTCCTTCTGGAACAAATTTATGAAGTGTCTCATAAACGAGTACAAATTCATCCCCTGTTGGGTAAAAATCATCAAGAAGAAATATTTCTAATCGATTGTCGCTTTTAATTGTCTTTCTAAGTGCGTTTACAGATGTGGTATATTTTCTTTTTAGCGCTATAATCCCCCGTGTTGCCCCAGTTGCTTCCATTCCTAGCTGTAATCCCTTAACAATTTTTTCAGGATATGATGCCATTAAATGCTGATCAACATGTACTAGAGGTTCACATTCAGCACCATTAGCGATGTATGTTTCAACTTTTGCAGAGAGTTTAACGTGGGTTGGAAATCCTGCTCCACCGGCTCCAATAACGCCAGCGTTCCTCACAATTTCAGCAAGATCAACCGTCAATTATTCATCCTTCTTTTATCCAATGTTCAAACGATTCTAAATGCGTCGACCAGTACACACCGTCGTTGACGGGTGAATGTACGTGCAGAAGTAAGACCTTCACCAGTAGGACCTGCGATTGTCATAGTAGCGTAACCTTCACCCCCAAATCCGACCCCAGCAAGTGAAGGCGCATTTTTTACGAAAATGGTTGTTTCAATATTTCTAGCAACGAGGCTCAGATTCCCTAAACTATCACTCCACATCATGGCAGTATGTTTGAATCCATGTTCAGCTCTTTTCGCTTTAAAAAGAGCTTCTTCTATAGTTTTCACCCGTACTATAGGAAGGATAGGCATGAGCATCTCCGTAACTACAAATGGGTGGTCATCGTCGGGTACTTCAGCAATGATTAATCTAATATCATCACTAACCTTTATTTCAATTTGTTCTAAAATTAGTCGTGCATCCTTACCAATATATTCTCCATTTATAGTAGGAGGATGAGCATTTGGATCCTTGAAAACAAGATTGACAAGCTGATCTAATTGTCTTCCTTCGACCTCATATGCTCCGTATCTCTTCATCTCTTCTTTCAATCGGTCAGTAATATTTTCAAAAGCAAAGACTTCTTTCTCTACAAGACAGACAATATTATTATCAAAACTTGCCCCTTCGACAATTCCACGGGCAGCTTTCCTTATATTAGCCGTATCATCAACGATTACAGGTGGATTACCTGGTCCTGCACCGATGGTTTTCTTACCTGATGTCATTGCTGCTTTCACAACCGCACCTCCACCTGTGACTACAAGACAACGAATTTTTGGGTGTTTCATGATAATTTGAGCAGATTTGATTGATGGTGAGATAGTTGAAGTCAATACATTTTCAGGACCACCTGCTTCAATGATTGCACGATTCATTAATTTAACAGTTTCATTAGAGGCCCTTTTCGCTGCAGGATGAGGGTTGAAAACAATACTGTTACCAGCTGCAACCATTGATATTCCATTATTAATAATTGTAGCTGTTGGATTGGTACTGGGTGTGATCGAACCTATTACACCATAAGGGGCCATTTCAACCAATGTAAGTCCTCTATCCCCCGTCCAAGTTGTGGATATTAAATCTTCAACACCTGGTGTCTTTCTTGCACTTAAAAGGTTCTTTGCTACCTTATCTTCTAAGCGTCCTAAGCCTGTCTCTTGAACAGCTAGCTCTGCTAGATATCGGGTATGTCTTGTTGCCATATCCCTCATAGAATAGATGATATCTTTTCTTTTTTCAAGAGTTAGATCCATCAATGAATGATACGCAGCTTCAGCTGCATCAATTGCTTCTTCTATTCCTTGAAACACACCACCTCCAGCTGACATCGGAATGTTTTCTAATCCTGGATAGATTTGATAGGCACGTACTTTTTTAACTACCCTATTCACAATCTTAGCTACCTGTTCTTCATTATATGTCATTTAATTGCCTCTCTGCCAATTCTTTAAATTTTTTCATTTTGCAAACGTTTGTTTTCCATCTATTTTGATAAAATCGATTATTGCTTGAATTGTTGCATCTGTAGGCCGATCTTTCGTCATTTCAGTTAATCGGGATGAACTCCCTGAAACGACTAGTACAATCTCTCCTTCGCCAGATCCAACAGCATCAACAGCAACAAATGGATCTCCCTCAGGTTTTAATTCATACATATCAACAGGTTGTACGATTAATAATTTAAAGCCTTGAATGTTCTCATCCTTTTTAGTACTAACCACATTTCCAATAACTTTACACACCTTCATGATTTGCTCTCCTTATATTCTGACAATTCGAATTTTTAATTCTCCTGCTTTTTCCTGAGCTAGGGGAGTAACAATAGCTTTTCGTGGTAACCGTAATTCTCTAACTTTCCCCCTTAATTCTTCAATATATGATTCTGTTATAAGATCAGGGGTGCTCGGGATTTGCTTTATGAAACTATCTTCCAGATCTTTTTCATCAAGTAAACCAAACCCTATCTCAGTAAGAAGGGATAACCTCTTTCGCAACTCTTGATTTATTCTACTGGTTGGTTTATATTCAAAGATTAAATCTGTCAACGGAATAGGAGTTAAAATATATACAGGGAGGTTTAGTAGAAGTCCTTGAATTAATACATTCACAATCGGATCTTCATCTTGTAATTGGATTATTTTATCTGCTATTTCGAAACTAAATGCACCAAAAATGATATATTTTAATCCCTTAAGGTTGGGGAAACAAAAGTTCCCATCATTCCCTAGTTCCACTTTCATTGTAGGAACAGAATTACTTTGAGATTTTATTTGAATAATATTATCGATTTCTTTGTGCGTCCAAACTAGAACTGGAAGTCCTTCTCGAGATAACTGAATGAGGGTTTTACACAACTGTTCAAGACCTTTTCCCATATGTGTCATTATTCCTAAGACTTTAAAAGAGGTAGAATCAATTTTGGAGAAATCAGCCTCTATAGCTTTATCAACTTCTCGAGTAATAAGATCTGACAATTGTTTATTATCCATTTACCCAAAATCTTCCTGATTACTTGTTCTTCCTTTTTCTAGAACCTTTTTTTCGGATTCTTCTTATTTCTTCAATTGTTGCTAACGTTTCATCAGCAGGTCCAGGAATAATGTTTGTGTTAACAATTCGACATAGCATTTTAGCTCTAATTTTTGCTGCCTCAACAGCAGAATGGATTGCAGCCAATTTTCCCTCTAATATCACAGTCACCAAACCACCCGAGACTTTTTTTATGGAAATCAGATGGACATCAGCAGCTTTTAATGCAGCATCTGCAGCTTCAATCGCACAAACTCTTCCATAAGCTTCAATAAAACCAAGAGCAACCATATATTTCACCAAAATGGTGAGAAAGTTTTGTGATCAAAATCAGATATCAGATGACCCATATCACCATCTTTTAAGAATAAAGCGTTTCCTTCATCCAGATCCAAATGAAGCTCAAGGGCAAAATCAGGATCCACTCTTACCATAACCTCATCTAAAACTCCTGCTCGTGTTCCAGGAAAACTAACTGCAACCATCTGTTTATCAGAGACTCCAAATTTGTTTGCGTCTTCAGGATTCATATGAATATGTCGTCCTACGCATATTACTCCCTCTTCTATCTTAATTGCTCCCTTTGGTCCCATTATATGAATACCAAGAGTGCCACTAATATCCCCCGATTGTCGAACTGGAGGATTTATTCCTAATACGTGGCCATCACTACGAGAAATTTCAACTTGTGTGTGTTCTCTTAAAGGTCCTACTATTCTCACTCCATATAGAGCTCTATTTGGGCCAATCAAGTCAACTGTTTCTTCACATGCAAATTCTTTTGGTTGAGTAAGAGAATGTAAAGGATGTAACTCATGGTTTATTCCGAATAATTTGTGAAAATCCTTTGAATTCATATGAATATGGCGTGCAGAAAGGGCGACAGGGATGAATAAATCTTGATTTTTTTGTAATTCCTCGTTTATTAATCGTTTTGTTAGGTCCATATCACTCGATTGAGTTTTTCTTTTCTCGACTGGAATGTACTCACAACCTAAAGGACCACAATACCTTCCAATATAATCAGCAGATGGACGATAGATGACAGGTTTAATTTCAGGAGTTTCAGGGAATTTCTCCTCTAAAACATGAGCTGCCCAACCTGCTACTCTTGACACAGTAAAAATTGGCGTAAATGCCTCTACAGGTATCCCTATTGCTGAATAGACTGATGCACTATAAAGATCTACATTTGGGTAAATTAACCGTCCTTTCCGCTTCATGAATTCCTCTTGTGTTACTTCTACCATTTTGTTAGTAATATTAAAATACTTTGCAGCACTATCTGGTTTTTCTTTAATTAATCGTTCGGCCATCTGCTTTAGAATGATCGCTCTTGGATCCATGGTTTTATAGATCGCATGACCCATGCCCATTATTCGTTTACCTTGATCAAATTGGGTTTTCACCCAATCTTCAACGTTCTCGACCTCACCTATTTCCAGTAGATTTTTCATAACGTAGGGGTTTGCTCCTCCATGTAATACACCCGATAGAGAACCAATCGCCCCTGAAATCGAAGAATAAATCGTAGCTCCAGTAGAAGCGATGACTCTTGCTGTGAAAGTTGACGCGTTAAAAGAATGTTCAGCATGAAGAAGAAGAACAAGATCAAAACATTTTGCTAATTCATGCGTTGGCTCTTTTCCTTTAAGCATATACAAGAAGTTAGCTGCATGAGAAAGAGCTTTCTTTGGAGCTACTGGTGCTTGATTATTTCTGGTTCTTTCCCAAGCTGCAACAATGCTAGGTAATTTTGCAATGATTCGAATAGCTTTTCTACGATTTGCATCTTTAGATTCTTCAGTGAGTTCAGGATCAAAATTAGACAGAAGAGCGAGATTCGATTGAAGAACACACATTGGGGAAGTTGTTTTGGGAGTTCTTTGAATATTATCAATAATTTCTTGAGGAATCGCTCGGTTTGAGGTTAAAGTAGATGAAAACTCTCTTAGACGATCATTGGTTGGCAAATTCCCATAAATAAGGAGATAAACAACCTCTTCGAATGATGAACTCTTTGCTAAATCGTTTATATCATAACCTCTGTAATATAATCTCCCCTCTTCTCCCTTTATCAGGCATATATTAGTATCAGCCACTTCGATCCCCCGCAGTCCAATATCTTTGGTAGTCTGATCTCCAACCATTTCCAAACCAATTTTATCTTACATAGCTTATTATGATATTAAGGAATTCCCTAAAAACATATCTTTCTTAGCAATATCAAATCAACATTTTATCATAATATTAATTATTTCTATATTTCCCATTCTAATTCATTGAAATTGCTACTAGTATGGAGATTAAAAGAATGATCAGAGGTTTTTCGAATCAAACTGGCTATAATTGCTTTGATTGTCAATTTAAATGCTGTGCTACAGAATATGACCTACCACTGTTCCCTACTGAAAGAGATACTCTTCATCAGAATCACCCATCTGTGTCTTTTTTCATACAATCTAACAATAAAGGAGATCGGTTGATCCGAGGTGATTGTTGTCCTTTTCTCACATCTAGAGGATTATGTTTACTTCACGATTCTCATGATAAGCCACTGATTTGTCAAACTTTTCCCTTAATTTTCTGGAAAATCAACCCGGAACTTATCTTATGCTGGATCTATCCTTGCCGTGGGAATGGTTTTCAATGGATAGCAAGCTCTAATCATCAAATTTCAGATCAGAAATTGAATGATTTGTTAAATAAGGCTCGGAATCGCTTCAAAAGTTATTGGGGAGAGCAAATTGATCGAGAAAATCCCTTTTCAGGAGTGTCGCAAGACCGAATACAACACGAGATTGAATTTTTCAAGAATGATAAGGAAGTTGATTTAATAACTAGAATGGCCGATTTAATCAATTTGGATCGTTACTCAAATGTTTTAAAACCTTTAATACCTGACTCAAATCAGTTACGTCACCAAGAGGATCTAAAGAATACAATAAACGCTGTTATTCATTGGTTGTGTTGGAGTCCTATTGGATTGCAATTATCCTTCATAAATTCTAAGATATTTTTTTACATTGCTGCTCAGTTGATCACATTTCATGGGATATCTCTTCTTAATCAAAGTCATAAGCCTTTCATTCGGGAACGTATTCTTCAACAACTAGGAACGTTCCTTGCATCAGCTGGAATGCCTTCATTTTGGAACCACTTCGAGCTTAAAACTAATATTGATCCAATTCGAAAATTCTCAATGCAAGTACGAGAGGTTTTATCAGGAGAAATTTCTCAACAAGAAATCAACAAGACTTGAAGCAATTAAGATTTGCCTTCTAGGGCAAAAGATTAAGAATATTTATTTGAAAACCTTAAATTAGAAGGAAAATACCATATAAGTGATCAATCATGGCAGGCAGTCATGGAAGTCTTACAAAAGCTGGAAAAGTTAGAAATCAGACACCCCGTGTTGAAGCGCGACCAAGAAAAGGTCTTACGCCAAGTTTACGGAATAAACGTAATTTTATCAAACGAATAGAAAGAGGTTTGCCAGTCGGCCAACCCGAATACCGACGTGATAGTCGTAGGTAGAATTAAATCAAATTCCTTTTTGTCATTTTGATCGTAAACGTTGGCCACAGCGTTCACAGAAT
This sequence comes from Candidatus Hodarchaeota archaeon, assembly GCA_016839625.1. Taxonomy (GTDB): domain Archaea; phylum Asgardarchaeota; class Heimdallarchaeia; order Hodarchaeales; family Hodarchaeaceae; genus Hodarchaeum. The sequence continues at coordinate 7,375 of JAEOTY010000051.1, read as the reverse complement.
TTTGCATCAAGTATTAACTCTGAACCGCATTTGCGGCAATAACGAATTGATCCTTTTTGTTTTTCTTTTCCGTCTTCTTCAAATTTACGCCATGCTGATTTATGAGGATCTTCACCTTTTTTCTCCGCATATTCGAACCAAAATGATTTTTTATCTTTTTTCCGAGTTGATGGAGAGCTATTCACTTCTTCTATTTAGTTCACCACGCGTGTTTTCCTTTTGAGTGACTAAACTCCTATCTAGTTAAAAAATTTTGCCATACCAGAACTAAAGAATCTAACCTGATGGCTAAAAATTAAAAGAATGATAACTTAATGCTTCTATTTAGCCTCTCAGGCGATATTTTTATGAAACATCTCTATATAAAAGATTAAAGATTTATAACCCTCTTTGAAAGAAGATAAATTCAGAATAAAAAATGGTAGCGGCCGGAGGATTTGAACCATCCGATCTCGGGGTTTCTCAAGATAGAACTCTTTATGAGCCCCGCGGGATAACCTAGCTACCCTAGGCCGCTGTGTCGTTCATACCAGTTGATACTGTTTTTGAAGTTCTCTTATTAAGAATAAATTCTTATCTGATTTATTCGATTATACAATGGGTATTATTAGATTAGGTCATCATCGTTTTAAACCTTTCCCCTCCTGGGTCTATTAAAAGCATAGATTACTTCCGAATAACATAGGTACTTCTTAACTCTGAAATCAAAGGTTTAAGGGGTTCTTAAAAGATTGAAAAAAGGAAAAATCGGGGAGAAAATTAAGAAAAACTGAAAAATTGTTTAGGACATTACCTTCAATAGGCAATAGATCAGATAAAAGCGCATAAAAGCACTTAAAAATTATTCGAAGAAAAATGCTTTGAATTCTGCATCTTCCTGAAGTAATTCTGTTACCTGCAGTCCAAGAGGAGTTAATTGCCAACCTTGCTCTCCCCTCTCAACTAATCCAAGTTCTAATAGAGATCTACTATACTTTCCTGTCCGAATATGACTTCTAATAGTATCTAATCCCACCCCAATTATTTTACTAAGTCGTTTGTAGCCAACGGAATCACGATATAGCTCAATTAAAATTCGTTTTTTTGTTCTCCCAAGTCTTTCCATTAACTCTGAGGGATCAGATGTCTTCCCTTCTTGAGGAGCTTTTATCTGACTAGATTTCTCGATGTCCCTAGAGTTAGATTCAGCTAAATTCTGAGTATCTTTCTCTGCCATTTTATGTTCCCTCAATAGATGTGTTTTAGGTAGTCAAAAAACACATTCGTTGTTAAGCTCGTTTAATTTCAGTTCTTCTAGCCCTCGGCCTACTACGAATCCATTTCTTCCCGCATTGTGAACACGTAATACGAAGATCAACCTTTTTAGTAGTTTTTGAGGTCATATTCCGAGCAGCAATCGGTCTACGTGAATATCGTCCATGATTTCCAATACGGCTTGTCCACCGTGCTGATCTTCGACTACCCTGATTCATTCCTCCACCTCTCTGTTTGGCTTTTTCGATTTTAACTTCTTGAACGGTGTGTGTATTACACTGTGGACAGAATGTTCGCATTTTAGCAGGAATTTTCATCCTAGATTAACTCCATTCCGAATAACCCGGAATATGTATTTCATTGATTCGTAGCCAGTTATTAACTCACTTCTGTAATTGGGTTAAAAATTAAATGTTTTCATGTATTAGACAACTTCGACTTTATCTAATATCCAAAATATCGTATTTCCTATTCTCATATTATCTTTAATTTAGTGCAATCAACTTTTTATAATAATTCTTTGCCTTCATGATTAAAAAAACTTCCTTATGATGCATTTTTTCAACGTTTTTTTTGTTATTGGATTTTTTTCAATTAGTATCCAATAAAGAGTAGGAAAAAACAAAATATTCCAATCGCTAACGCACTATAATCGAAGATTATCATGATTAAGCGATACTTCTAAAAACTTCTCATTAGATTCCTTTCAATGACGAATATTGCGATTGGATCCAAAATACAAATCGATTATTGAAATAGGAGTGCTTTTAGGAACCGCAGTCGTGATGGCAGTTGCTGTTTCCGTTGGAATAAATTTTCTTTTGGGTTCACCTAAACATCCGACGGTTGCTGTAACTACAACCAGTATGCTCCCCATTTACAACGGTTTTGAAGACTCCAGTATCCATCCGTTTCGTGGCGATATTCTCCTTGTAAAAAAAGTTCCAATTGAATCAATAGACCTCGGAGACGTCATAATATTCGATACACCTAGTATCTCTGATCCTGTTGTCCATCGCGTTGTAGCAAAATGGTTCCAAGATGGAATGTATTCCTTTAGGACGAATGGAGATAATAACCATAATCCAGACGGGTGGGTCGTTTCAGGAGACAATATTCACGGTGTCGTAGTTATGCGTATCCCACATGTTGGTTGGTTCTTACTAGTAGTTCAAACAACTGTTGGCCGACTAATTATTTTACTCCTTGCTGTTCTCGTTCTATTTATTGGCGGGGATTCAGAGGAGGAGGAGAAAGAAGAGGAAGAGAGAGATGAATCTATTTCATCAAGTGAGGAGAACACTAATCTGAACAATCATAAAAACTTTCAAACTAAAGTGTCCAGTATTGGGAACAGAATTGTAAGATTAGTTCAAGAACGAAGTAATGTCTATATCGTGCTTGGCCTCATTATTATTGCTTTGTTCTTAGGAAGTAATTTACTTAGTGCTGTGATATCTTCCCCTTCAGTTAAACTTTATTCTCTTAGTGATGAACTCAGAACTCAAAACCTTTTAGAATCACCATCTGAAACTCCGTACTCTCTCTCCTTACCTGCCATTCAAAGAGATAAATATTATTGGTACCAAACAAGTAATAGCACCGAGGAAACATTCTTCTTTCCCATTCAAATCGAGATCTCCTCTGGAGGTCTTTTCAACAATTTAGATAGAATAGAAATCTATACTGACGAAACTCATGCTAACGGGACTAAAGGATTATATCGATGGACTATTGTCTATAACTTTTTTGACACTCGCATTTTCGAAGGGGGAATAGTTCTTTTTGTTGCTAGTGAGGGTCCGTATACCGTTATGATTTCTCTGACTGTATATTCGCGCGGATTACTCAAATCCTCTCCAAAATCATTTAATTTTCCCCTGTTATTAAGTGCTCTTCATTAATACTCTAAGATGAGATGAATGACCAATATTTGCTATTTAGTTGGAACAGCTGGTTCAGGGAAAACTATGCTCACCTCAGCTCTTCAACGATATTTAACTAGTAAAGGAGCTTCCCTTACCATCGTGAATCTCGACCCAGCAGTACAACATGTACCGTATCAAGCGGATGTAGACATTCGTGATTATATTGATTATGATCGAATAGTTGATGAATACAAGTTAGGTCCAAATGGTGCCATGATTGTGGCAGCTGATTTAATTGCAGATTATATCACTGAAATTCGTGAAGACATTGAAGAATTAGGGGAAAGTTCTGCAGTTGTATTAGTAGATACTCCAGGCCAAATTGAACTTTTTGCGTATCGTAATTTCAGTTTAAGAATTACCGAGAGTTTTCCAATAGATTCATCTCTTCTGGTTTTTTTATTTGATTCGCTCTTGGTTTCCAATATTGCTGGATTTCTCTCCATTAGTCTATTGGCAGCTTCTGTCCAAATACGTTTGAATCTTCCAATGACACACGTTATGACAAAAATCGACCTTCTGAAACCAAATCAGATTGAGACTGCTTTAACATGGCGAGAAAATCCATATGATGCTATAGAAGAGCTTTCTGGCATGGCGCGGGAATTTTCTCTTCAGACAGGTCAACTGGTTGAAGTAATGAGCGAAATCCCTTTACTTCCAATGAGTGCCTTGACAGGAGAGGGTTTAGAACTACTGGGTGCCCAGATTAGTCGCACCTTTGTGGCAGGTGAAGATTGGTTAATTTAGAATTTAGTACCAAGAGAATATTAAATAAAGAAAATTTGGAATTAGATTATACTACAAAAATCGTTGACATTAACATCCACACTAGAGAGGAAACAACGATAAATAATACAGTTAAGGTAAATGTTCCAGAAAGCCATAGTCTTTTTTGATCAATTTGATCTTCAGTAATGTGTAGGATAAATCTAACGAAAAATACACAAACAAGCACCCCAAGAATAAGAATTATGAACCAAATAGGTAATACTAATAATATTCTTTCACTTGCGGATACCCCTGGGAACATATAAATAAGTCCTGCAATAATTCCGGTTCCAATACCGAAACAAACCTTAGTATAATACATTTTTGTATTAGGAGCAAGCCCTGTAGGTTTTGTAGCGGTTGATTCGGTTTCTAGTTGTAAAGTAGATTCATCGGTGACACGTTTAATACGGCGAATCTTACGCTGACTAATATTCCTTCTTTCTCTACTCATTTTCAATCCTTGTCTCGTCGTTCTTTACTCGATCTCAAAGAAGATTCAGGTTTTTCTTATGTAAGCTCTTTAACATTCTTTTTGCATATTGATAATAATCCTTTTTGCTTTCAAGGGAATCAAATCAGCTTGTCATGGCCTTTTCCACTACTCTGACCAAGATTGAGAGGCTATTTTTCATCTTTTTCTAGTTTAGATCTTGCTATCAGTCAGATTAGAGACTTTGAACATGAGGTTATCAATTTTTCAGAGTATAGATAAGATAAGTAATATATTTTCTTATCTCAATTGTACAAAAGTAAAAAATATATTAACAATGACAGTGGGTTCCAAAAAGATCTATAAACTTGTGTCATGTCTGTTTAGTTAAACTAGCTTTTCTAAATATTTCAATACAACAACCTTTTTAGTTATGAATTCAGTAGAGAGGACGCTTAATATGTATTCTGGGGAATTTCTTGTCAAATTAGCTCGTCGAACAATAGAAACTTACCTTAAAGATAATAAAAAGATTGGAATTCCAAATGACGCGCCAAAGGATCTTTTCGATCATTCTGGTGTATTTGTAACTCTTCATCGCATCATTCCAGGGAAAGAACCAAACTTAAGAGGATGTATAGGGCGAATTGAAAGCCCACAAAGCACACTAATTCAGTCAACCATTGATTCAGCAATTGATGCTGCAATCCATGACCCTCGGTTTCCTCCAGTTACTTCTGATGAAATGGAAACTATCACTGTTGAAATCACCATACTTACTGTCCCCGAGGTAATCAAGGTTACAGATCCTCAAGAATATTTTGATTTAATCGAAATTGGAAAACATGGATTAATTGCAGAACGAGGGCCTTATCAACGAGGGCTTCTACTACCACAAGTTCCAGTTGAACAAAAGTGGAACCTTTCTACTTACCTTGATTATATCTGTGTGAAGGCAGGCTTACCTACTCAATCATGGAAAAATCTAAACACTAAGATCTCACGATTTGAGGGTTATATTTTTACAGAAAAAACCCCAAAGGGCGAAATCAAACAAAAGGATATTATATAATTGATCTTCTCTCTGGTTTGAATGAAAAAATCTCCTTGATATCTATATTGTAAAAATCATCAGACATCTGAAGAGAAACTTTAGATCTAAAGGAACAACAGGCACTCAGATCTAAGTTATCTTCATCTAGTCTTTGTCCAAAAAATCCTAGTTGAATTGGTCTAATTATGGGGAGAACTGAAATTTTTTCTAGGATTTCTAGCGACTCTAAGGACATTGTTTCTTCATTAAAATCAAAACAAGTTGGAGATACAATAGTTGGGATTCGTTGTTCCTTGGCGATATTTTGGCAAACATACTCACAATACAGCTGACAGTATAAACACAGTGAGGAATTGGTTTTGAAGGAATCTAATAAGGATTGTATCGGAATAGTAGTAATAGGATGACCGAAATGTGATTGAGTTTTGCTGATAAATGCTTCTTCAGAGAGCTTACCAGTCTTAAAGAAAATAGGAACAAGATTTACTCCTCTCTTTTTCATTAACCAAGCTGCAAATATAGAATTGTAATTAGGACGAATTAAAGCGACAACAGTTCCCTGAGACTGCGATGGTATTCCATCCATACCCCTAAAAACTTTTGTATAGATAAAGGCTAATGGACCCCGAATATCTAAAAAAATTTTGAAATCTGGATTTTCGAGATCCACTTTAATGTCTTTGATTCCAGATGATAAAATCGTTGAACCTAATTTGCGTGCAATATCCATTGAGGAGAAAGGATGTTTTCCTTCTCTACGCACACGAACAGCAAAGCTACTATTAGGCTGGATATGTGCTGTAGCATCCTTTAACCCTCCAGAGATGATAGTACTTTCTGTGGCTTTAACAATTAATGCAGGGCTTACAGAGGAAACTCCACTGATTGAGTTAACAATGTCATGAGCTGGGATTTCGAGATCATTGTAAGATTCAGAGAATAAAAGCAAACGATCCCGAAAATCAATAATTTTAAAAATTCCATATTGCTTCAGAAGGATTTCTATATTATGTCGAAGGTGGCCCACCATTCTTCGACGAGTTTGACGGCTTTTTATGCCAAACTCACCCCCAAAACGTACTAAAATAACACGTTTATTAATTAAAGCAGAATCATTATCAAATGACGCCATATCAATGACTTTCTTAGAATCCTTGAATGATCGATGCATTTCCCGTTATATTCAAGATTCATCCCTTAAGGGTATCTAAACCCCAAAACAACGTGCGATTCAGAGTAACTATAAAATTTCATCGCTCAGCTCATTCTTGTCAGGTTTCATCATTGTCGCATCATTGTTTTAGCATAATTTGGGATTATCTTTCCTCTGTATCTTCCTCACCTTCATCTTCGAATAATTCTTCATCTTCTTCTGCCAGGTCTTCAGCTGTTCTAATTGTTTTCGCAACATCAAATTGTTGTTCAAACCTACGCCAAATTGCGTCTTTTAAGTTTTCACCTAGATTCTTAATCGCTTTGTCAACTACTTTTCTTGCGTCCTCCCGATCCTCTGGTAACTCAGTAAAACCCCATGTTGAGGATGGAGGGGCCTCTGGATCTTTTTCAATGAAATATACCAAACTTTCCTGTTGCTGAAACGCATAAAATTCAGGTTGAATAAGGGGACAATCAGTATACTGGCAAGTTCCTGTAACTGTAAAAAGATGATTACAGCGCATTTTTTGAGAGGTTGATGCTGATTTAAAGGCACATTGTCCATTAGAAAGATAGCGCCAAGTAGTGATTAACTGTGATGATTCCATGTCTTGTCACGTATTTTTTCTGGTAATAAAGGGTATTTTTCATATGAGAGCAATAGTAATAGCCGCTGGTGGGAATTTCATATAGGATTCAGCAGAATCTCATATCTTGAACCCACGACCAACAGATTACAAGTCTGTCGCTCTACCAACTAAGCCACAGCGGCTTTGGAAG
>JAEOTY010000392.1 GCA_016839625.1 Candidatus Hodarchaeota archaeon | reverse complement strand
GATTATTTCATACAGTGTTTGCAGCTCCTTTCATTATTATCCCTTTGATTCTTTCGACAAAATACTTTAAGAGAATCAATTTTATCAAGAAATTAAATGAACCTCTCCAAGAACTGTATACAGAATTGAATTATAAGACAGTAATGTGGGGAGTTTTTGGGGTTTTTATACATCTAATACTGGATACGATTACATCTGGCGGGTTACAACTCTTCTACCCTCTCATTCAACAACGAATAACCTTCAATCTTATTTCTATGATCGACCCCCTTATAGCATTGCTTTCCAGTGTGATTGTTCTTCGTTTTGCCTATAATAAACTCATCAATTCTAGTACTTATTCCTTTTCACACTTTAATAAATCAGCTAGATCGATCTGTATTCTTTTTATTATCCTGTTAAGTTTTTATAGCTTTCTCCACATCAATACAGTGATTACACACTCTCCTAATTTCACGAAACCAGAAATAATTCCAATTTTCCGATGGGTATATTTTCAGGATGAAAACACCATATCAATCCGATTAGTGAACCAATTAACTCAGGGAATCGTAAAAACATACTCCTATTCTTCTCTTACGTATAAACAATCAGATTGGAATATTACAACTATTAATTCTATTGTCAACCAAGCTAAAGAAACCTATGTCTATAAAGGTTTCAAATTTCGGCTCGAATCAGAAGAGTATCTTGCTGTCAACGCTACATTCAATGAGGAAAGAAATGGATGGGAAATCTCCTTTCTGGACACCTTCCAAGATGCTCAATTTAGATTTTATGGTTTTCCAAACATTCCGTTCAGGGAGACTGAAGTCGTCATATTTCTAAACCAGATATAAACAGAATGACTATAAGAGAACATGAATCTGATAGTCAAGTGAGTAGTATGAAAAACGATGAGCACATAATAATTGGATTCGTTATTGGTATCCTTGCTGGAGTATTCGGTCAGAGATTCATTGAATATTTCGATTTTATCTTATATATGGTCTTTGTTGGTCTCACTGTGTCAGGGTCAATCGTTCCTAATTTGATCGAATCGCCGCGTGAGGAGAGGAATAGGCATTTTTTTCATTCAGTTGTAGTACTTGGGATTTTGGTCATTTTGTTTATCCTGTTGATTCTTGGAAAACAAACGATTGAATCTTATCTTTTTTTAGGGTTTACTCTTGGATTTGTCTCATTTACTCCTCGATGCAACAAGTCCAGTGCGTTTACCCAAATATTAGTTAAAGCATGATTTGATGAAAAAAAAGGGAATTAGGGTAGTAGTATTTTTTGTTTTATTTACGAAGAAACAAGCAACTCTGGTCGGAGGCCATTCCATTAGAGACCGTAATTTCATCTTAATTTAATATCTGAGAGCATAATCTTGGTTAATGGCTGAAAATCAAAATAATACCGTAAGACTTTTTCTCCAAATTCATAGTAGATTTCATAATCTTTACAATACAGCAATTTTCCTTTCAAAACTTGGTATTGAAAACCTAATTTCGCATCATTTATTATTGTAATATCTACTTTAGAGCCTATTTTTTCTTCAAGCTCTATTGATAGTTCTATTTCATATTTATCTCTAACTTGCTCGATGGTAGTACCTTGAATGAAGAGAGCAATATCAATATCATGGAACTTATCGTATTCTAAAGAACTACCATGTAGAAATGCAAAAGCTATATGCTTTTCCTTTTCAATTGACTCCACAATTTTCTTTTTTATGGTTTCTATCTAGATAACTTCCTGTTTTTCTAAGAATACCTTAATTTCACTGATAAATAAGTTCAAATCATTTAAATCCCTTTTAATGGTGGAATATACTCTTTTATCATCTATTATATGATAACGATGTACCAAAAGATTCCTAAATTGAGCCATTTTTTTTAATCGATCTGTTAAATTAGCAGTGATTACTTTTGATTCTTTTAATACAGTAAAACAATCACTATATGTATCAGGTACTCGATTGCCAACCCTCATAGTTATGTGGTTACATAATATTGAAGCTGCTTCAATTATCACAATTAACTCATACTTGACCGCAGCTATTCGTTCTTCGTTTTGAAGAAAATCATTCAGATCTATTTTGACATAGTTATTTATTTTTTCTACTCCTACCTGGATTTCTTTGATTCTTGTTATTATTAGATCAACATTGAATTTCAATGTCTTCTCAGTCATTAAGTCCACTCAAAGAAATGAATTGCATTTTCCTATAATGATGCTCTTAATAAGAATTCCTCTTTTAGCGCTATTTTTCTTCGATAATTACTCTTCGCGAATTAGATTTCCATAAAATATTGGTTCATGATTCTTCTATCCCTCCCATTTTCTCATGTTGTTAGCTCATGTTAGCAAGAGACAATTCTTTTAAGTAATATGGAGGGCGATCTCCCTTTTTTTACACTCAATTTGAATTTTCTTTGTGGGGAAAATTCCTAAGCTTACAACCCCATAATCTCAGAAGATAGTATTCATCTAATCAATGATAAATCTAAAATTATATCTCTTTATATACGAAATGGTAGACTTATCCAACGAATAATGACATTTTAACAGATTGAAAAAATCTCTTACATATGGATATTTTTCTGCATATAACTGTTAATACTACTGTATATAGACTCCAAAAAAAGGTTTATAACATCTGAGGTCGACGAGAGAGAAAAAGACTCGCGACTGAGAGTTTTATACCTGCTCGCTTGATAATTAGAAAGAACACTATGCCACAAAAAGTAATTCTAAAAATTCAACCTGCTTAGCTTTCCTATGAAACATATTCTTCTTCTTTCCATTCTATTATCAAGTATCAGTATGGTACCGACTATTAGTTCTGAAAATATCTCTCTATCGAATGTGCTCATAACCAGTCCTTCTTGCACGATTTTTACGGTAGCTATTGGTGATACTGTTTTATTCGGAAATAATGAAGATTGGTATGAACAAGAGTTATGTTTATGGTTTATCCCGTCACAGAATGTCTCCGTAATTGGAGGAACTAGATCAATCTATGGTGGAGTGTTTATTGGGTTTCTTAAAGAAGAGAAAGGAGAACTTTATTTTCATAATCTTTGCGGGGGGATGAATGAACATGGCCTCATGTTTGACATTAATGGGCTCCCTTCACTAGCATTATTTGATAATCCGAATGGTTCATCATTTTGGACTAATGGAAATTGCTACATCGGTACATCGTTATGGGACTGCAAGAATGTAGAAGAGGTAATCGAATGGTACAAATTCTATAAGTGGAATACCACAATTGGGGGGCAGATCCATTATGCAGATGCTTCAGGAGACGCGGTGGTAGTAAGTGTCAATCCGTCCACGAACAAATGGGCATTCACACGGAAAACTGGAAATTTCAATGTGTCCACTAATTTCAATCTTAATAACTCACGTAATGCATATGATTACCCTTGTTCACGATACAAAACAGTGGTGGATATGTTACGCAAAATTAAAAACGAAGAAAATTTCACCGTTCAAGCGTGTGCAGACGTTCTTTATGTGGTCCGTGCAAAAGGTTTGCAGTATACACTCTATAGCAATATTTTTGATCCAGTGAATCTTGATGTCTATCTTAATTACGGAGAAGAGTATCAACAACAAAAGAAAGTCAATCTTTTAGATGAGTTGAAGAGTCAAAAGAACTCATTCGGGAAGTTCAATTCTAGGGAATTTTTAGGTGTAGACGGACAAATCTTGGTGAAACCTGTAAGAATAGATGAGAATTTCTACTCTTCTTCCTTTTCCTCCTTTTCCTCATCGCCTTTTCCTCCAGTACTTGTGGTCATATTTGCTTTATGTGTCATCGGTATGGCTTTAGGAGTCTATAAGAATAAAAAAAACTGATTTATTCCCTAAAATGGGTTTGTCAACGTCTTCCAGAGATTTATTGTGAAGTGCTTCTTCGTATAAAGGAATCATATCCAAAAGATGGTTTGAATTCGTTTTTTTCGAAGTTATTATGCAGACTTATTTGAAACAATAGAAACTCTTGCTTTTTCAGGTTTGAGTGACCATGAAAAAATCGAAGAAGCATTGAGGATCATTGGACACCACTGTATTTATAACACTACATGGGTCTGCGGGGTTACTCCGACATGGAAAATCAAGTTTGAAGTAGCTCAGAAGCCCAGCCCTAAGCTAACCATTAAGGGATTGAAATTATCAAAAATCTGAAAAGGGAATGAATTCATCTTTTCCTCAAAATTCTCCCTTTGACGTTGAATATAGCGGATGAATTCCTTTTCTTCCTCTTTTGGAGCTTTTAAGTAAAATTTCAGGCATCCAAATTTTCAAGGATGGTGGCTAATCCTTGTCCCCCTCCCACACATGCATTAGCTACACCATATTTTCCTTTTTTTTCTTTTAATATGCGTGCAAGAGTCCCTGTAAGACGAATCATTGTTGCTCCTAATGGATGACCAATTGCAGTTGATCCTCCTTTAATATTAACCTTTTCCTCTGGAATATTAAATTTATCCATACAATTTAAGGCTACAATACAAAATGCTTCGTTAATTTCCCAAAAATCAATATCTTCAGCGGTTAAATCAGCATGTTCGAGCGCTTTACGCGTAGCAGGAACTGGACCTCGCCCCATAACTCTTGGATCGACTCCTGCCCAACCAATTGAAACTATACGAGCCATTGTTTCGAGGTTCCTCCTTTTTGCTTCTTCCGCTTCCATAAGAACAGCCGTTGTAGCCCCTGCATTTAATGGAGAAGAATTTCCTGCAGTTATTACTCCTTCCTCTGTACCTTCTCGTTTAATATAACCTGTTTTTCCTCCATTTTTCTCCAAATAAAATGGAATAGATATTCTACGTAATCCAGCAACTCCTTCTAATGTAGATTTTCTTGCTGCCATGTCTCTATCTACGATCATTGGTTCTTCAGGATGTCCTTCAACATGCCCTTCTATTGGGATAATTTCCCCATCATTTACTCCAGATGTAAACCATTTATCTTCTTGATTTTTAATAGTCAAATTATGTGACCTTACACCAAACTTATCTAAGTCTTCTTTGGTAAATTTAGGAATTTCTTCTTCATATAATCTCTGTGCAGTTTGCAACATATTGACTGAATTTTCCATATCGTATTCAGGATGGTAGAATATACTATTTTCATCCTTATATCTCTCAATAGCAGGATCTATTCCAATTCTTCTTACTCTTGTCATATGTTCAAAACCAGTGGCTAAAGCACATTTAGTATATCCCGTCATAATTTCCATTGCCAACATGTGCATTCCAGCACCAGCAGAGGCACATTGTTTATCAATAAAAAATGAAGAAACCTTACTTGGAAATCCTGCTAAATAAAGAGGAATCTTTGCTCCATATGTCCAATTTTCTAAGACACCTGATGCAACACCCACGGAGACCTCTTCAATATCATTTTTTGTTATTCCCTTATCAGATAACTTCCCATCAAAAAACTTCATCAATAATTGAGCAAGTAATTCGTCTCCTCGAATCTCACTAAAAACATCTCGTTCAGGTTGATCTGGTCTAGAACGAGAAAATGCAGTTCGAGCATAATCAATTAGCCAAACTTCTTTTAAATTCATTTTATTCTCACAATTCATTTCTGATTCTTTTTTAAAATATGGTCATTGATTTTTGAAAGTTTCTAAGTTATTAAATTAAAGAAATCTAAAAAAAGAATTTGTTATTATGTTTATTTTCCTTGGAACTTGGGAGTTCTCTTTTCAAGAAACGCTGAAACTCCTTCAGCAACATCTTTACTGCGTGTGTTTATTGCATAACCCATGTGCTCAAATTGTAAGCCTATATTAAGTGGTGTTTGAGTTCCATAGTCAATGCTTTTCTTAATTAGGAATAAACTGTTTGTGGCAGCATTTCCTAACCACGATGCCCTTTCGTGAACAAAATCTTCAAATTCATTATCATTTACTACGTACGAGATAACCCCCCACTCAAACATTTGCTCAGCAGTATAATGATCACCAAAGAAGATCATCCGCTTTGCTCTCATTTTGCCAAGATTTCTTACTAACCGTTGAGTTCCACCATTTGCAGGAAAAATGCCACGTTTAATTTCAGGAAATCCAAATATTGAGCGTTTGGAAGCAATAGCTATATCACATACTAACACTAGTTCAAAACCTCCACCCAAAGCATATCCATCAATAGCAGCTATGATTGGTTTAGGAAATGCCTCAATTAAATTATAATATTTGTGTCTTCGGTACATCGCATGACTTTGATGTCTCAAATTATCTGGATCAAGATCAGCACTCCCTCTATCTGAGAGGTCAGCACCAGCAGAGAATGCAGGCCTCTTTATATATTCTTTAATTCCACGTAGAACAACACATCGGACACTCTGATCTACTTCTATTGGTTCTAATGCTTCAGTAATTTCTCTTAACGTTTGGACTTGGAGCGCATTCAACTTTTCAGGTCGATTTATGGATATTACTGCATAATTACCTTTCTCATGTTTTTCTACTTTCACATGTTCGAATTTTTTTTCATTTGACATTTTTCAGACCTTCTTTCACAACTGAGATCTATTACATTTGAATAGGTTAGTGGCTGGAATATGATTACTTGTAAATAGTTATTGTTTTGCTTTCTCATTAAACTCTGAAAATTAATTTCAGCTAGATATATCAAGCCTTTCTTAACCAATTAGCAATTAGGACTAAATACTGAAAGTAATTCATCATTTACATGGGAAGATATTGATTTAGAACTGAAAAGCCCAAAGAAAATTGATATAGGATTATTAGAAAAGCTACATAAGCAGAAGTTCTGATTAATGTTCATAGGTCAGGTTGATTAAGCCCGAAGGGGAGAGCATCATCCAGAAACGAAAGAATAGCACTCAGTTCTGGTTCCTCGAGCTCAGTATTGATGAGATCTAAAACGCTTTGAACTGTCACGATATCCTCTAAATACGAAATCTTGAGATCTTCAATACCTGCGTCAAGGACAAGGATCTTTTCTTTCCCTTCAATATTATTCCAAGGAGGCCAATGAGGTATGTTTTCTCCATTGGGATTTCCTGTACGCGCAAAATTTGCTAGATAGTTCATACATAAGTCAGTCAATCTTTCACGTCCAGATCGATTACGCTTCGTATGGGTTTTTCCTATCATCATAGTTATTGCACCCATGCCCATCCCTAAGAAGAAAGGAATTTCTGCTGCGTGGTGAGCACCCAAGTCTCGGCCTAAGTTTCCGGGAAGAACACTCAAACCATCAATATCTGGACTACCCCAATCAAATCGATATGCATAGATCGGAACATTAGTCTTGGAGATCATCTGAGATACTAAGGAATCAAGACCACTAACACGCCACAATAGGGACCGATAGCCCCAAACAAGATCATATTCTCGAGTATTCCGTGGAGGATCTGTTCTGAAATAGCCAAAGAGCTTCAGTTCGTCCTTAGTGCAACCAATAATTAAGGGTACTTTATTTACCCACTCTCCAGATGAAAACACACCGTACCCATCTTTTGGTATTACGGAACCATCTGTGAAGATAGTCCGCCAGTCTGCCATCCCAAAATCCCTAGTAGGGATGCATTTCGTGATTTTAAACGCAGATTTTGAACGAAAGTAATCATTAATCTCATCTTCCGACATTTTATTTGTAATTTGCTCAGCTTCTTCTTGATTCTTAGCTTTACGATCCTTAATGAGGAGATTTACAAGAAGCTTGTTACTTTGAGCTTCTGCAGTATCAGTACTCCAAATAAAAGATAACCCACTTTCGGAGATAGCACGATGGAAAATTCCCTTAGCAGCAGGAGAAATAAGGAGTGATAGTACATTAAAGGCACCACCAGATTCACCTGCAATTGTAACATTCTCAGGGTCACCACCAAATGCTTCTATGTTGTCTTGTACCCACTCTAAGGCCTTTACTAGATCAAGAGTACCAAAATTCCCACTTTGGTCTTCAGGAGAGCCGCTATCTGTTACTGCAGGGTGTATGAACCAACCCATTGCTCCAAGACGATAGTTAACTGAAATGTACAATAAGTTGGACTTCTCAGCCACCGCACTACCATAATAGTCGACCGTCGCAGATGTTCCTATAGAGTTCCCTCCTCCATGAATATAAAGGTAAACTGGTAGTTTCGTTTCTGAACCTTTAGGGCGCCAGATATTGAGGTAGAGACAGTCCTCTGAACCAGTTGGGCCCATTATGGGCATTATTTGTGCTGCAGAGTCTTTAAACTTTGTTACTTTACGTATTCCGACCCAAGGAATGGGATCAAGTGGTGCTTTCCAACGAAGTGAACCTACTGGAGGAGTTGCATAAGGAATTCCTTTCCAACACCAAGAACTTTTATCTAAAGAACCAGATATCATTCCATACTTCGTTTGGACTAGTGCATCATTATTCCATGTGCTAAGCTTAAAGGTAGTATCAGATGGTTTCAGTGCGAATAGACGGTTAATATAGGGAGATACAGCCCTTTTCAGAATATTACTCAATCTAATAAAAGGAACAAATAAATAAACTAGTTTCATTCTTAATGACATGATTTCACATCAGAAGCGTATTAAAAATGACTCTATCTAAGATAGTGATAAGAATATGGACTCAATAACTATGGAGCGATAATGTATGGATACGAAAATTAAACAGTATTAAACCAAAAAAGCAATCTCTTCCTTTTTGTATTTTGCCAATAATTGATCAAGAAATTACCTTTATAGCAATATTTATTGGAAGGAAGAGTATAAGCAAAAAATATTGACATATTATTTAACGAAAGCCAGCTTTAAAAAACAAAAAAAAGTATGACGACACTTCTTCAGGAAATAAAGTTTGGTCTTATTGTTATCCTTGATTTTTATGGTTCTTTGTTACTTTCTATATATTCTCATATTGCCTTGCTATTTATTTTTGTTCTCGTTTAAATTACTCTCCCTCATCAAGTAATTCTGTTGTTCCATAAATGTTTTGATAAGATAGAACGATATTAGAAACAAATTTCCTTATTTCAAAGACAGATCTTGTGATTTCTTCTTTTTTTGAGGGATGCTTATCCATAAACACGTGAAAGGAGTGTACTTTATCTTGTATCTCATCTTGGAATTGGTTTAGCAACTGGAATACGTTTTTATGGATCAAAATATTGAGTGTGAGATTCTCTTGGCCTCCACGAGCTTCTAGCCTTTCTACTGCAAATCCGAAAGACATTACACTAGTTCTTAAGCTCTCAGCTAAAACAAAGTCGAAGTTAGAGGGAATTTCCTCGTCAAAATTTTGGCCAAATCCAGTACCACTAAAGGATCGATCAGAAAGCTCCACGAGTTTCGAATAATTATCCTTTAACAGATCTGGTAATACAATAATTGGGATGGGCCCATGCCTCTGGTCAAAGAAAGAAACAATAACGCCAAGTGTGTGGTTATCTAGAGAGCTTATTACTTCATCAGCATTAATATCAGCGAATTTTTGTAGAACAAGTTTTTTATCTAAACCTACGAGCTCTGGCTTGTGTATGAACTTAATATAAACGATTGAACCTATGAAAATCACAAATACAACAAAACCTGCAATTAAAAGAACCCATTGAGGCAAACCGGTTGGCTGGAATATAAAAGTTTGATCAGGCAATCCTGTATTATCAAAGGCATACTCATTAGTATTTCCATCAGCATCTCTAGTCGATATCCGATAGTGAATTTCAGTATCCAATTGTTCATGCTGGAAATCTACCGTTACTGAATATAAAAAGATATTATCCGACTTATTTTGAAGTGTCATAATAGAATACAGTTCTGTTTGTAGAATAGTGGCCCCAAGTCCAGCAGTATCTTCAGTTTTACTTGCAGGTACGAAATAGTAGTAAAGAATAACTTCTGAGATATTTGAGCTAAATTCTTCCACTTCTGCATAAAAAGTAAGATTAGTAGGATTACGTTCATCATCCTTTAGAAACCAAGCTTTTACAACTCGTGGGGGAGATATATCCAATAAAGTGAAAATGTAAGACATTTCATTTGTAATATAGAAGGTATCAGAATATAGTACATTAGTTCGGACTGTAATTCTAATAGTTGCATTTGTATTAAGAAATGCAAAATCATGGAGTTCATAAGGTAAAACCCAATAACCAGTTGCATTGGGAAAGTTCGTTATTGTATTTACAATTGGTACGGTGGAGCTGTTGAGAAAGACTTCAAACCTAACATCAACAATCTGATTATCGAGAGAATCATGTGCTTTTACAGCAAATTGATATAATCCTTCTGATTCTGAGTTAATATTCGAAAAGAATTCTTGAATTGTGGGACGGCTTTCAATGAAAAATGATAAACTAGCTAATGATCCATTATCGAATCCATCAAAGGGTCGAATCCAAACAGTCCAAGTTTGACCTGGGTGAGTTTGATCTTCAGGAATCAACCTCAGATTATCATATTGGAATTGATATGATCCATTAACGTACCAACTAAAGAAAGATAAGTCAATATCTCCTGGATCGATTTCTAAGAGAGTTATACTCACATTAATATCTTCATCTTCAATCAAAAAGTCTGGAAATTCATTTCCAACTAGCTCAAGTACTTCAACCTCGGGAGCTTTGTTCACAATAAAAATTTCTTGTGAACTCTGATTCATTGACCAATTTTCACCATCATCAGTGATTTGAACGCGAGCGAACCATAATTCACCCTTTGAAAGCGCAAAAGAAGGAATTTCTACCATACC
This sequence comes from Candidatus Hodarchaeota archaeon, assembly GCA_016839625.1. GTDB lineage: Archaea > Asgardarchaeota > Heimdallarchaeia > Hodarchaeales > Hodarchaeaceae > Hodarchaeum. The sequence goes on along the minus strand of JAEOTY010000392.1, from coordinate 11,881 downwards.
ATCATATTCAGGTTGATAAGTATCGTTCTTGAACCAATAAATAAGGGTATATTGCCACAATATGGGGTCTTGATCAGGATCTGTATTGTTAATATCTTGAATGGGATTAAGGATTAAACTGGTGTCTGCATAGGTTTGAGTCGCATTATTGCTACTACTCCATATTGTAACTACAGTAATAATCGGTGGACTATTTAAAATGCTAATCGGATCAGAGTCATTTGTGCTGCTGTAATCGAATCCATCAAAAACTTGTATCTCGACCCTCCAACTATCACCTTTAGAAGTATTCAGAGTAGGAACCGATGTTAGATTTTCAAACATTTCTTGCTCTATTCCCTTGTTGTACCACTTAATAAAGGCCATATAGGAGTTTACAGGGTCGTTATCTTCATCAAAAAACTTCCAAGTTATGTTTAAGGAATCAGTTGTATACGCAGGAAGGTCTGACCCATTTGGTTGAATTTTTACATCATATACTAAAGGTAATGAGTTAGTAATAATAATACTTGAACTAACATTTGGTTCTATTCCCCAATCTATTCCATCAAATGGCTGAATATGGACAGAAATATTGTCTCCTCTAGAAAAGTTATTACGAAAAAGACGGATTCGCACATGAATCTGCTTTCCAATTAGATCTAAGGCTATTATAGTTCCATTTTCCGTGCCTGGTATAGGATTATCATCCTCATACCACAAAATTGACGTTTTAGACAGAGTAATGTTATCTCCATCGTAATCAAAATAAACAAATGTTAAATCTAAATCCATATCCGATTTCGTTTCTGGATTAACCTCATAGAATTCAGTAATTATAGGGGGACTATTATTAATTATAATTGGAAGTGAAGTTACCCAGCCACCAAAATCGCCCCAACGATCACTTGGCCTAACACTAACATTCCAAACGTCTCCACGAGACAAATAGCTGATCGGAACATAAAAAGATGTTAGCTCAGTTATTAATGTCCCGTTTCTAAACCATCTATATTCTGCATCCGAGACTAAACCGTTTACATCATATTCTATATTATAAAGGTCAGAGCTTTCTCCAAAATCAGGATCCAACGCAGTATAATTGACATATAGCGGTTTAGACGCGTAATAAGGTGCTGTAATATTATTAGGACCATGAATATAAGGAAGCCCTTCAATTGTTGGAGCGGCATTACCGACGATTAAGTACACCCTATATGCTTCCCAAGTTTCGCCTAGATTTTCCCCATCATGGGGTGTAATTTGTATAGTAATATAATCACCTGCTACAAAATATGTGTTCAATAAGTCCAGAGTACCATTAACCCTATGTTCTATTACACCACTTCTTTCAACGGTCCAATTTATTTTGGTTCTCGTTAGGACTAGATCATCACCATCAGCATCATTAATAAAGGAATCAAGAAGAACACTAATGTCATCTGAAGTGTTTGTCCCTCCAATTAATGTGACATCATCAAGCGACATGAGTGAGTTCTGAATTGTTACATTTGCTGATGTATAATTTCCTGACCAGTCTGTTCCATCATAGACACGAATAACAAAAGACCAATTCTCCCCCTTCGCTGTATAACTGGAAGGCACATATGTTTTATTATTTAGGTCTGGTACTTCTTTAGTTCCGTTTTTCCAAACAATAGACAAATCAACTAGAAGATCATTATCAATATCGTAATAATAATCAATATAGTTCGCAATAAGGGTATTTGAGGTGTAAACGTTAGTTAATGGATATATTTCAACTGATGATAGTTCGGGAGCAGTATTTTCAATCATTATTGTAGCATTGGCGCTCCAATTACCATAATCACCGTATATATCTTGTGGTTTCACTTCTACTGTCCAATTTTCTCCTTTAATAAGAGGGGCAATATTTAAAATTTTAAACGTTGGTCCGTCAAACTGAGATTGATAAATATCATTTCTGTACCAACGAAAAATGGTTATCCCCTCACCGTCTCCATTAGGATCAGAAAATGTATAGCTTACATTTAAATACCCGCCTGCTACTGGATTACTATGTGTTAAATTCACCATTAGTGCTTCTGGAGGCTTATTTGGATCTGCTCCAATTCTCATAGTCGCTGACGATGTCCACTCGCTATAATTATATCCATCTCTAATTCGAATCTCTACCCGCCACAAATCATCTATAGTAGTATTTCCACTCTGAATCACTAATGTATTTGTATAATTATCTTCCCAACTGCCAGCTTTATAGATGAACCATTTTATTTGCAAAGAACCAGTGTCATTTTCATCCGAATCAGCATCAAAATATGTATAATTTGCAACCAGATTTTCACCATCTTCTATTCTTGCAGGTATTGTATTATTATTTATATCTACAACCAAAGTTGGTGGAGTATTTCCAATAGAAATTTGGTTTGAGACAATAAATTCTCCAAAATCCTGACCATCAGAAGGAGTAATATTGAAATAAAAAATATTATCCTTCTTTGTGACACTTGATGGTAGTTCTGTATGATTTTCGAAATCTGTTATCACAAGAAATCCAGAACCATTACCATAATCACAATACCATCTGATCAAAGATCCCTCCTCTATGTCACTAGGATCAGGATCAATCCAATCATAGTTTACTATAAGAGTATTCCCAGTGAGAGGATCACTTGGATAAATAAATGCATTCTTTGCTACAGGGGCAGAATTCTGAATAGTAATATTTTCTGAGGTAACTAAATTTCCAAAATCCTTACCATCTCGAGGTTTCACTGTTGCATACCAGATCTCATCCCTCACTAATGCACTTGAAGGAATCTGATTTTCATCATTATAGGCTGTTTGCATAACCCACTCTGTTCCATTCCATTTATACCATCGAATCTCAGTCCCAAATTCCGTATATCCTTCGGCATCGAAGTAGTCATAAAGACAATAGAGAGTATCGTTGCTGGAAATTGGCAATACAACTGAAATTTCATTGCTGGATAAAGTTATATTATCAGCAATAGGTACAATATTTGGAGCATATCCAGGGTGTTCAGAAGAGGTAAATATATTTCCTCTAGTATCATTCACCTTAACCACAAAGTTAATAGATCCTTCAATCATGACAATAGTATTATTCATAAAGCCTGATGTTGTATTTTGCATTAGAGCCCATAATGCACTTACATCTCCCATATTCTCATGATATGTAACGTTTACAATGACAGTATCGACTATTCCCCATGAATCACTAACATTTGCTTTGAAAGTGCCATAAGGCCCTTCATCAGTAAAAAAGGCCCAATCATCAACAGTTGGGTTTATTGTATCATAATCGAAGGTGTAGTCTTCCTCAGTAGATGCTTCCTTTAGAGTGTTACCAAAAGTATCAGATGCATTGACAATTTGATAAGTATAATAATCACTGAAATTAATTGAAAGAGGCTGATAAATCCATAAACCACTAGCATTCTTACTCATAGGAAGTTCAATAGTTCCATTAAGTAGTAATTTTACACTTGTTACCGCTGAAAATGAATCCGTGACATTAGCCCAAAAAGATGGATACCCATCACCTGGATCGTCAACACCAAAGCTATCAATTACAGGAGGAGTCATATCATTATAAAGTGTTAGCGCATGAATATAAACATCCTGTTCTGTATTTTCGGCGTAGATTTGTATTCTATTTTCTGAATCAATTCCACTACCACCCATCAACCATTGGTCACCACCTACATCATAACGGGGAAATGTCCAAGTTTGACCATATTTTCTGGCTATATTCTTAGAATCTTCGGACGAACCAGTCGATTCATGTTGTAAGATGACTCCTGAAGTATTAGAAGTTACAGTAAAATAACTATCCAAGTCTCGTATGGTCCATCCTGGGAATGGTGCGGAAATACTGTCCCTATTTGTGTCTAACCAGTCAATACTATCCTTTACTTCTGCAATTAAGAAGAATTCAGCTGACATCCCACTAGTAATGTAATATTCAAATTGGTCATTTGCATCGATTTTGACAAAAAAAACTCCACAGTTATACTCTTCCCATTCTCTAAATGTCATAGAATCAGTAGAACCAACAGCTCTGACCAATATTGTTGCATCTTGATTCGATGTTGATTGTCCAAAAAGGATAACGCCATTTGTAGCATCATCCACTCCACTAACAGTAATCGTATTCCATGATGAGTCACCAGTTAAACTTCCCAAATTAGAGGCAACTCTTTTAAATTGCGGATCCGAGCCTATTGTATAACCCATAACATAAAGTCTCGACGAAGGACTTTCTCGCCAAGTATCAATATATTTATGTTCGCTAAGCTTAACTATCTGCATTCTCCACGATTTTTCTTCGATTCTACAATAAGTTGAGCCACCATTCATGAAATCATTAGTGTCCTGTGATCCTCGTGCGACAGCATGATGAGCAAATGTACCATCTTCAATCCAAGTTAATATTACGCCCGTGGTATTGCTAGGAACACTATCATCAGATAAATCCTGTTGTACCCAGGAACTATATGTTGTCCCTAAATTCACCTCATCTGGGCTATCAAGCCAAATAAATCCAGAATCATCCCCTAAAACCTCTTCTGGACCCTCTAGAATAAGTAATACAGAGTCAATCTCCCACCAGTCTTGGGTATTATCAGTAGAGGTTGTCGAACCCCCAAATTTAATTGTAAATGTTGGACTAGTAAGCGTAACAGTGAAATTATTCCAAGTAGAAGGTGTTAGATCTGAAGTAATCAACTCCCAAGAGTTTCCATCCCAATAAGTTACATTAAGATCTTCAGTCCCTCCAAATGAACCTGTCTTAATACATAATTCCTCTATAATATTTGTAGAGTCATAAACGCCAGTAAATTGTATTTCCTGATCCATTTGATAATCAGCTGAACCAGAAGCAGGAGAAAAAGAAGCAGCTAATCGCACTCCTCTGTTGATAGTGCCAGAAGCAGTAGAATCAAGAAATGTTTCACCGTTTGCTCCTCTTAATTCCGCAACAGCAATTCCACTTGTTTCACCTGTAAAATCATGAACCTCTACTTGAGATTGACCATGAGTAGAAGTTAAACTATTCCCATAACCAACAATAGATATAACCCAAGCATCTGTTGAAGGAGAAATAGTATTTGTAATAGTTAAACCAAATGTCCAAACAGTTTCATCAGTTGCTTCTGGAGTTGTTTGAGATACACCATCCCATTGGCCACACCAAGCATTCACTTCTGTAACCATTCCTGTATAGGTTACGGTTACTGTATTAGCTCCATCACTAGGTAAATTTGTTTCCAGAATATAGAAAATACTCAAAACCATTGTAGTAGTTGTTCCTGTTGTTTGAGTAACCGCCTCTACCATTGTTTGTCCGCCATAAGTAGCAGAAATATCGTTTGCAGAACTAGCTTCACTTTGAGCAGCAACCAAAATCATTCTATTATTACCAGAAACTAGTGTGTGGGGGAATGATAGAGGAGATAATGTACCTGTTCCAGTTGTATCTGTTCCCGATTTAGTAATAACTCCAGAAGAAGGTGTCTCACTTAAGTTTGCATAAGAAAAGTCTGTGGCTTGTAAATCACTAAATGAGTCAAGATTGCCTAAGTTAGAACTTGAATCTACATCAGATTGTAGATCAATATAATCATCAATCGTCTCACCGTTTGTTGGGCCTTGAATTTTTAGATTTATTCTATCAGAAGAATCGTTTCTTGAGTGAGGATTTATGGAAGAAGATTCAGGTTCTATTCGAGGTGACCTCATGAGTCTTGATATTGGGTGATTGGTTATATTTTCCTCTTTTGATATTCCGAAACCTCTTAATAGCTCTAATGCTATCGAATTTGAATCTTCGTTAGTTACTGTTTGGATTGGAATAGACAACGTGAGAGAATTAAGTGTGTAAAAACAAACAAGAAAACTTAAAATGAAGTATTTATGACCTACTAACATTAGAATCCCTAAATGTTTACTTAAATCTAATTAGAATGAATAGTTAAAGAGCGTAAAGTTGCTTGAACAGTGGGTGAGATAAATTTAGGTTTTTTTAATGCTTAGAATATTATAAAATCAGCTGAATAAAACCTTCGACTTTAATTAATTGGCAATATTTTTCTCTTCTCGCATCCTATAAACTCCGAGATCAGCGGGTCTGGTGTCTCAATAAATGATTTCTTTAGTCCAAATCTTTCTTAAGAAGAGCCAAATATTCCTTTAATTTTTTGGATACTTGATCTTCAACCTCTTCAGACCCTGGTTTAGTAATTATTTTCGGTTTTATTCCTTCTGCTTCCGTTTCAATTACTTTTTTTATGGTTTCATGAATCACACGTGCTGCAAAATCAAAAGCACCTTCTGTTTCAATTGGGAGTTGTAACGCTTCCTTGAGAAGGCGTCTTAACTGATTGATTTTGATAGATTCAACAACATTAACCTGACCTATTGGAAATCCTCGCTGTACAAAGTCAATAAAAACTCCCATCTTGGCCTTATTAACAGTGAACGCTAATTGTTCACTGTCAGGAAGCATGAGATAATTCCCATCTACTTCAATCTGAATTGGAATAATGAAATCAACTGTTTCAGTTAGATATCCTTCTTCCTTTCGGATTCTTTTGGTTGTCACTTCCTTGGTTGATTTCAAGGTTTTGTTTAGCATTTCCTTTAAGGACTCGTGAATAATTTTCGCTGCAAAGTACATAGAGCCCAATCCTTCCTCAAAAAATCCCATATTCTGCATATTAAGTTCATATGCTAATAAATATAGAATTTCATCAGAGGTGATCTTTGAAGAGACCTTTGCACTTCCAATTAGCTCTGTTTGACCTACATGCCCTAGTAAATAAAAGGAAATTTTTGCGTTTAATCCTTCATCAACAAGATTGATATCGAATCCCAACCCCTCTATATTTGGAATAGCGATTATCCCTTTATTTTTTTCCGCCTCGACTGGGATATCAACTTTAGCTAATTCTACTGGTTTTTCTTCGACAATCTCTTTTGTGGTTACTATTTTCTTCTTTTTTTTCCTTTTTTCTGGTATTAAATACCTCTCTAGTATTTCTTCCACAGACATCTTCGGTTTTTCGGCAATAAAGACTAAGCACTTAACGATATTTTCTTCCTTGAGTTCTGTTTTTAAATAGGCACCAAAAAGTTGTAAAAGTTTATCATTGGTAATATTTTTGTATTTCTTATCCCCCTGAGACTTTTTAATAAATGGCAAATATTTGAAAAAAATGTCGAAAAGAAGAGGGATCTCAACACCGATTTTAGCAGCTGTCTCAAAAAGGTCATCATATCCTGATTCGATAATCTCTGTGGCTTTATCAACTTCAATTCGGAAGAAATCTACGAACTGACTTATTTTCGGGTTGATTTGAACATCTTCCTGTTTTAAAACTAGCTTTTCTTCATTCTCAATTGAAATACCTTGTTCTTTAGACGTTATTGGAGTAGTAATTTCATCTATACGTTGTTGAGGACTTGATCGTTGATTTAATTCAGCGTGGGTAAATGTTGTTTCCTGAATATACTCTTCTTCAGCAACGCTACTGAGGAACATTTCTCCTTGAGACGCCTCAGTATTTGTTTTTATAGCTGATTCCATTAAACGCTGCAGTTTACTTAATATTGCAGGATCCCCAGCCATCTTGGTGACAATGGGTTCTACAAGTTGATTGGTCACAGCAACTGAAGGTCTCCCAAGTGTCATTCCAGTTCCATGGAATTCTTCAATCTCACCAATCTCACGTCCCTCAACAAATTCGCTTTTAGCTATTTCTGGTATCACAAGTTCAATTATTCTTCCAAAAGCATTAATTACACTTTCTGGGCGATAGATTGTAGTTCTAAAGAACCTAAGAGGTCCTTTAGGATATTCTAATTGTAGTTGTTCTTTTAATTGCTCATGGATGGATTCGTAGTTTGGTGAGTTAACTAAAAGATCATTTTTATGTAGAAATACATAAGTTCCCGCATCAGGAGAGTAGGTATTAATTTTTTCAACACATGCTTTGAAATATTGAACGGCATTGTTTCGGGAAGTTTTATTGGCTACATCAATTAAGAATATTAAGACTTTCACACTACTGAACACAAATGGACTAAAACCACTTAAAAAACGCTTCAGAAAGATCTTTTGACCACCTAAATCCATTATAGTTATTGGTGTATCACAAATCGTAATAGACAATCGTTCATAATTAATTGTAGCAGAAAGTCTCTCAACATCTTCTGCGCGTTGTTTAAGAAAAAATATCCGTTTAACAGCTGTTTTACCTGCTTCAGACAAACCTGCTATCAGTATTTTATACCCTAGCTTCGCAGATAATTCTCTTTCGGAAACCCATTCACTCATTAGTTGCTAACCCGTAAAGTCGCTCATCGAATTGTATATTATGAAATTCCTGAATTTTATGTTAGGTTTATTCACATTATATTGGATCTGTCAACAAAAATATCAGGATTTAATGCTTAATAAAATTTTAATGTGTAATTGTTACGTTATAACAATTTATTATATTAATCTATTTAATCACAAATACTCGTAGGAGATTAGGGATATTTTATATATCGTAGGACAAGTTATTATTACTTGAATTTTTAATTGTAAGTTATCAACCTATAAACAAAAAAATTATCAAAATTTCGAGGGCTACATTCATGTCAACGATAGCAAAGCAAAAAGTCCTTTTCATGGGACTTGGAGCTAGTGGCAAAAGCAGTATCCGCTCAGTAGTCTTTGAAGGAAAATCAGTGGAAGAAGTCAAAGATTATAATGCAACAATAAATTATACACGATCTACTAAAAGTATAATTGATAGTGCATTTCAAATTTTTGATTGTGGGGGCCAGGAAGCGTTTATTACTGTTTTTGTTGGAGAAAAAGCAGAATTTATTTTTAGTGACGTTTCTATATTGGTTTGGGTTGTAGATGTAAGCAATTTCGATGCTGTTAGTACTTCCAAATTTTATTTTGATTTAGCTGTTAAAAAATTAACTGAATACTCACCCGAAGCTGAGATCTTTTGTCTTTTCCATAAGATTGATCTCCTACTGCCGAATATGAAGGAACAAGTTATACAGACAATGAAAAGTTATTTTATAGCTGAAGAATCGTTTGATATTCATTATCGAGGAACATCAATTTATGATAAGTCGATTTATTTGGCTGTGGGAGAGATGGTTCAAACGCTAATTATAAAGACTTCCAAAGCTCAAACTGTTTCCGAAGCCATTCAGGAATTTATCTGGACACATAAGGAATTATCAGGAATCGCGGTTTACACGACTGAGGAAGGATTACCAGTGTTCGAGGAAGGTGACATGGCAGATCGTATTATTCTTCCTGCGAATCTTTGGTTATCGAATTATGATAGAATTACAAACGAATTTGCCTCTGATGAAACTTTCAAGACAACTTTAGAAACAAACGACTATATCTTTATTTTTCAAAGACTTAAAAACGAACTACTTCTGTCAGGGATAGCCAAGAAGGTTGCTCCACTTCAGTATGTGCTTGTTAAAATGGAACAGCTTGCTGAAATAATAAGTAGATTATTATAGGCAATTTATGTACCATTATTCTCTGCAAGTTGTATTGCAATACGTTGAATCGAAAACAATAGGTGCATCTATATTAAATGATATAATATGAATTTAATTTCTACTTCTTGACTAGAACATAAATTGTAGTAGAAGAACAATACGAAAAAATTAGCTATATTACCCAATCATTGCACTTATCATTCTCGGAGAAACGTCAATATTAACTGGAGGTATTACTTATGTTGTTCCTTTTACAGTTCGAGAGCCGCTCACTATAAATGGGGGAATGGGATCAAGTGGTGCTTTCCAACGAAGTGACCCTACTGGAGGAGATGCATACGGAATTCCCTTCCAACACCAAGAACTTTTGTCCAAAAAACCAGATATCATTCCATACTTTGTTTGGATCGTTGCTTCATTATCCCATGTGCTAAGCTTGAAGGTAGTATCAGATGGTTTCAGTGCGAAAAAACGGTTAATATAGGGAGATACAGCCCTTTTCAGTATATTACTCAATCTAATAAAAGGAACAAATAAATAAACTAGTTTCATTTGTAATGACATGATTTCACATCAGAAGCGTATTAAAAATGACTCTATCTAAGATAGTGATAAGAATATGGACTCAATAACTAAGCTATTAAATATGACTGTAAACGGACTAAAAGTCTAAGCTAATCATTAGTGGAAATATAAATAAAATTGTATTTCTTTAAATAATTGCAAATATTTCATTTAACATTTTATGAACGATTTCTAAATCTACTTTCAGAGCATTTTCTCCTATCATCATTTCTGTTTGCGAATAATTTGGTAGAAGACTCTTTCCTGGAGGATAAAATAACCATGTTTTATAATTTTCAGCCATCTGTAGATGTGCTTTGGCAATTTTTTCTGGTTCTCCTTTAATGAACATTTGGAACATATTTATATGAGGAGGATTTGGCACGATTTGTATTTGTTCAAATTCACTTAATAATTCAACTATTTCGATTGTTTTGGATACATATAAGTCCATTTTTTCTAAATGCTTTTCTAATCCTATTTTTGCTGATATAACATATGGAAATTGAGTTCTTAGGTTTCCTCCATACCTTCTTTGCCAGATTCTAGCTTCAGCTATAAAGGTTTTGTCTCCAGCTAATGCTGCTCCTGTTAAACCTCCTAGTCCTTTATAAAATGAAACGTAAACACTCTCAAAGAAATTACAAATTTCTTTATAGGACCTTTGATAAAAATGCTTGCATTCCCATATCCTTGCACCATCTAAATGTAAAACTACTTCTTTTTCTTTACACCATCTAGAAATTTGAGATAATTCAGTCCATGAAGGTAACTGACCTCCAATTAGTCTTTGTGGAAGTTCAAGAAGCGCTACTGCAAACGATTCATTTATATTTTGAAAATCTTTAAAGGTAAGAAGTCTGTGGGATAATAATTCAGGAACACTAAATTGCACTCTCTGAATATTATGAAGAAAGGAATAACCTTTATGTTCTGCTATTTCCAGATGAGCTGTCGGATGAAAAACTACTTTGAAATTTTGTTTTTTTTCACACCAAATTCTTAAGGCAATTTGTTGGGCCATGGTTCCTGATGGCATGAAAACTGCTGATTCTTTCCCTAATAAATCAGCTATTTGTTTTTCAAAATTCGCAATATAATCTCCTTCCCCGTAATCATCACCATATTCATCTTCTTTAACGTACTCCTGTAATTCTTGAAGAATTTTCTTCATAGATACAAAATGAGGATAATGACCGTATAGAGAATTATCACACTTTGTTAAAACTTCCTTAGTTCTGTTCACCATGAGTTTCTCACCTTTTTTCAGTACCATTCTTTTAGTTTATATTCTGATAGAGATTTAATGGATTATAAAACGTGTAAGCCTGAATTTGCATATTGCAAAAGGAGCTTGGGAAGTAATAAATAAATTGTGAAACAGGCAAACCAAGCAATTGAGGAAGATTTAACTGTGGATTCAAGATGTTTGAAAAATATCACATATCAAATCCCAGAATACTGTCCGATTATAAACCTTCGGCACAATCTGATTACCTGAAGTCTTGTTGTTCCAACAACCAAAGTCTAAGCAAACTATTATCCATATAGCACATATAAAAGGAGGAGTGAAGTAATTGAGTCAACGTTTATTTCCTGATTTAAGGATAGTAAACGGAACGAACTTCAATGATCTTCTGGGATTGACAAGGGGTATTTTCTAGGGGTAAATTAAGTATTAATAAGATACTTCAAAATGAAAAAGAGAAAAGTCGCGAAATATTACTCTATAATCAAATATACCAAATCACTCAAGGCTAACACAGTAATACTAACACATTATTATTATTATTTTTCATTTTTG
>JAEOTY010000391.1 GCA_016839625.1 Candidatus Hodarchaeota archaeon | reverse complement strand
TATGAATGTGGAGAAAAACCAATTGGAGAAGCACAAGTCCGTTTCAACGCCCAATTTTTTACCTTTGCTGTTGTATTTGTTTTATTCGACATTTTAACGATTCTATTCCTGTTATGGGCATATGCTTTTCAAATTATTAAAGATATTACAACTGCTATCTTTATTATGGGAACTTTTGCTTCTTTTATCTTGATGGGACTATTTTTCTGGATGAAAAAAGGAACAATGAAATGGATGTAAGAATTATGTCAAAAATAGGACAATTAAAGTCATATTTCCGAAATTCAAAACAAAAAACGTGGGGAATTAGGAAGGAATGCAAAGAGCTGGGAGAATTAGAAATTTATGAACCTATGCCTAATGTAGTTCTTACCCATTCACGGAATTTTGTCACTATTATGATTAATTGGCTCCGTAATTGGGCTCAAAGATGTAGCATATATCCTGTGTATCTTGGAATGAAATGTTGTGCTATAGAAATGGGCGCAACAATGGCTAGTCGTTATGATACCCAACGACTTGGCGTTCTAGCTCGAGCTAGTCCTAGGCACTGTGATTTATTATGGCTCAATGGTCCTGTTTCCATTAAATTTACAACTCGTCTTCGTGATGTCTTTGATCAAATGCCAGCCCCAAAATGGGTTATGGCGACTGGTGAATGTGCTATCTCTGGAGGACCTTTCTGGCAGGCGCCAACTATACTAGAAGGTGCAGACCAGGTGGTTCCTGTGGATGTTTATGTTCCTGGGTGTCCTCCTCGTCCAGAAGCCATGTGGGCTGGTATTCACCGCCTCCAGGAAAAAATAAGAGCAGACGGAGTATTTTTACCCGAACCGCTGCTTGAAGAGCCTAGGGAATTTTATGACCGAGATCCTCCAATGATCGACTTACGATTACGTCGTAAAAAGCTATTGAAGGAGGTAGAATAGTGTCAATCATAGAGAATCATTTAAATCAGTTCAAAGGAAAATTTGGTGCAAAATTATCAGTAGCAGAAATATCTGAGACTAATCGTATTCGGTTACAAATCCCTGTAGAGGATTTAGTAGATGTAATGCAATTTATTGCCTCAGAATTGCAATTTACATCATTAGAAGCGATTTCAGGAGTGGACTATGAGACTTATTTTGAGGTAGTTTACCATATTGATAGATGGGATGGAGATGCGACAGTTCTGCAAGTTCATGTCACACTTGAAGACCGAGAAAACCCAGTTATTCCTTCAATAACTTTGATATGGGAATCTGCAAATTGGCACGAGCGAGAACTGTTTGATCTTTTCGGGATTAAAATTGAAAATCATCCGAATTTGAAACGGTTACTTCTTCCAGAAGAATGGGATGAGTATGAGCATATTCACATTTCAGAACTGCATCCCATGCGCCGTGATTATCATTTACCCGAGAAACCGTTTTCCTTCAAACCTCATCCTAAATAATGGGAGCAAAAATAATCATGAGTGAACAGATGTACATCCATATGGGCCCTCAGCACCCAGTAAATCATGGCTTATGGACTTTGAAAGTAAAGACCGCAGGTGAACTTGTTATTGATGCAGAGGTGTTGATAGGTTACGTTTTCAGGATGATTGAAAAAATTGCCGAGTCGCGTCCGTATAACGCTTTTCAACCTTTAACTAACCGACTCTGCTATGTTTCTGCAATGAGTTGGGAAGCAAGCTATACCATGGCTGTAGAGAAGTTAATGGGGGTTGAGGTAAGTAAACGGGCTCAATATGTTCGTACTATCATGTTAGAACTTCAACGGATTGCTTCTCACTTGACTTGGCTTTCAGCATATTCCACAGATGTCGGAGTGGTAACTATGTTAGTTATCGCATATAGGGAAAGAGAATACGTGTTAGATCTCTTAGAACATGTGACTGGCTCCCGAATGATGTATAACTACTTCACTGCAGGGGGATTACGGTGTGATCTACCACAAGGGTTCAAAGAAGATTGTCATAGTCTCACTCATTATCTTGAGGAACGACTACAGGAATATCGGGCAATCTTAGACGATTCGAAGGTGTTTATGCTTAGGAGTGAGAATGTGGGAGTAATCTCTAAAAATGACGCGTTAAATCTTGGTGCTACTGGTCCTGTATTACGCGCTTCTGGGGTACAAGCTGATCTCCGAAAAATTGAACCCTATTTAGTATATGATGAACTTGAATTTGACATTCCTATGCGTACTGCTGGAGATTGCTACGCTCGATATGAGATTCGGATGGAAGAGATGTTTCAATCTATCAGAATAATTCGTCAGGCACTCGATCAAATACCTTCAGAGGGGGAAATTTACCAAAAGCCTCCACGAAAGTTACCTAAAGGAGACGTTTATTTTCGAACAGAAGATCCTCGTGGAGAAGCCGCATTTTACATTATTGGAAACGAAGACAAAATCCCTTACCGTGTGAAGATAAAATCTCCTGCTTATTCCAATTTGGCAATGAGTAATTATATTCTTAAGGGGGGTAAGGTAGCAGATATTGCTCCTACTGTTGCCAGTTTAGACCTTTGTATGGGGGAAATCGACCGATAGGTGAAGATAATGGGTTATGGTTTGTATGATTGGCTTGTTGTTGGCAAAGAGGAACTATTGCCAGGGTTTGATTGGCCAGGGATTGTATCAATATTAATAAATTGGAAAATAATTCCTGAGGCGCAAGAAGGTCCAATAGGATCATTTATTCTCGATACACTGGAAATGACAACTATCCTTGTATTTCTCATTGTCAATACAATTATGTTAATCTGGTTGGAAAGAAAGATATCATCTGGACGGGCATGGACCGCACGAGGACCTGTTTTCATAGATTTCAACTATGGGCATCTCTTTCGTAGAACATGGAAATTCGGATTATTACAGAATATTGCTGAGTTCCTGAAATTTTTCTCCAAGGAGGATATTGTACCTGAAAAAGCTGATAAATTTCCTTTTAATGTTGGATTTTTTGCTTTTGTAGTAGCTCCTCCATTCATACTAGGAGCATTATTGCCTCTAGGTTCAACATTGGTGATTGCAGACCCTGCAGTAGGTTTTTTACTCATTTTTGCGCTATTCTCCTTGTACCCTGTTGGTGTCCTCATCACAGGATGGTCTTCAAACAATAAATATTCCCTCCTAGGAGGATTTCGATCAGCAGTACAAATGATTAGTTACGAAATTCCCCTAATGCTCTCTATTGCATCAGTTGTATTAGTCACAAACTCTTTTTCGTTTATTGAAATTGCTGAACAACAAGCTACTTTGCCTTTACCTTTTGCTATACTAATGCCAATTGGATTTCTTGTCTTCATGGCTGCCCTTACAGCGGAAACAGAGAGAGTTCCCTTTGATATTCCTGAAGCCGAAGCCGAATTAGTGATGGGTTGGAGAACTGAACTCACTGGTTTTCGATATATGATGTCCATGGCGACTGAATATTTCATCCTCTTGATCGGCGCGTTTATTGGTGTATTTCTCTTCTGGGGAGGAGCTTATTTACCTTTAGGTAACATTCCTATTCCGATAGGAGATCAAACAATAACAGTCAATGGTTTAATTGACCAAATTCACCTTCTTGGGTTAATAATAATTTTAGTGAAGCTGTGGATATTTATCTTCTTGTATATCTGGGTTCGTGCTTCATTACCGAGGGTAAGACCAGACCAGTTATTAGATATTGGATGGAAGGGATTAATTCCTCTAGCAATTCTAAACATAATCTTTGTTGTATTCATTATGCTAAACTATCCCCAATTCTTCGGAGCGGTTCCGTAAATGGTGAATTTTCGTTATATTTCAAAAAAGCTGTTCATTACTCGTCCGTTAGCTTATGTCTTCCGACAATTCCGAAGGAAACCAATTACAATACCTGATGGTGATCGTAGAAACAAAAACACAATTTATTTCCCAAAAGAACTGGCTAAAAAAGGTCAGACTGTCTTAGATAGAGACTTGTCGTTTTCAGACGTTTATAAGCACACTCCACATATTTCTCCCAATTTTCGTGGATTAATAGCATTGAATATCATGAATTGTACTGGATGTAAGGCCTGTGAAAGAGCCTGTCCCAACAAATGTATCGAAATGAAGTTACTTGATCCACAACCGCCTCATTGGGAGAAAAAAAGGCCATTAGAATCTCCTCAAATCTTTATAGGGCGATGTATGTATTGCGGTTTTTGTGTCGAAGCATGTAGATTTGATGCTTTACATCATTCAGCTGGATTTGATGGGGCTTCATCAAAAAAGGAAGACTTATATTACAATTATTTTGATTTATACGATGTCTATAAGTTGTATTTTCCAAAAGAGTACGAGCAACAAAAGCAAGAGTATGTAGAAACTCATGGTAAATCAATTGAGGAATTTTTAACTTCAAAGAATAATGAAACGGATGATTAAAAATGGCTTTAATTCCTACTGAGTTATTTCAAACTCTAGAATTATTATTTTTCTTCATATTAATTGGATATACAATAGGTTCAGCATTCCTAGCTGTTACAGTTAAAAGTGTTTACCATGCAGTATTGTGGTTAATATTCACCCTTTTGGGCGTTGCTATGATATTTTTGCTATATGCTGAGTCCTCTCTTCTCTTAGTTATTCAGATGGTTGTGTATGCTGGAGGAATCACCGTTTTATTTGTATTTGCAATTTCTCTTTCAGGAAAAGAGGCTATGTTTGAGGACCAAAAAGGGTTAAAATTATTAGATTGGCGATTAAGTTTTTCAGGGGGCTTCATTTTACTAGTTATCGCTTTTTATATTCTTTCACAAGTCAGTGAAATATTTTGGCAAAAACCTGACTTGACCAACAAACCTAGTGAAATA
The DNA here is from genome assembly GCA_016839625.1 of Candidatus Hodarchaeota archaeon. Classification (GTDB taxonomy): domain Archaea; phylum Asgardarchaeota; class Heimdallarchaeia; order Hodarchaeales; family Hodarchaeaceae; genus Hodarchaeum. The sequence goes on along the minus strand of JAEOTY010000391.1, from coordinate 11,988 downwards.
GATTTAATAGGAAATGTGGCAGAGATGCTATTCACGGTTCATGGAGGGACAATATTAGTGTTAGGATTCCTTTTACTTGCAGCAATGCTTGGCAGTGTTTATCTAGTAAAAAAAGAGGTGGAAGACAAATGATTGACTTAGATGCTTGGGTTTTTGTTGGAATTGCCCTTATTTTGTTTTTAATTGGCTTTGCAGGATTCATTAAGTCTCAATCCGCAGTCAGAATGTTAATCTCAATTGAAATTATGATAAACTCTGCGAATATTAATTTCGCAATTTTTTCTCTATACAATGATCTCACTTTTGTTACAGGTCACGTGGGTGTTATTATTAGTATTGCATTGGCCGCAGCCGAGGCAGCAGTCGGGCTGGGGATCATTTTATCGATTTTTCGAACCCATGGGACAATAGATGCATCAGACTTTATTGAACTCAAAGGTTAGAAAGAAGGTAATTGCTCATGTCTGAATTGATCTTTGGTGGTTTTGCTTTTCTTATTCCCCTCATTCCCATTATTTTCGCATTCATCACTATATTTATTGGAAAATTTGTGGACAAAAAAGCTCATGGGAATATTCTTACTCTTATTGCGTTAGGAGCTAGTTTAATACTGACCATTTTTGTTTCAGGGGAAGTTATAATTCGTCTTTTATTCCTAAATGCGCAGGTTGAAGATCTTCTCTATTATGATGTCTTGGAATGGTTCCACGTTGGGAGCTTTCATCTAGATATTGGAATCTTACTGGATCCTCTCGCTGCAGTCGTTAGTTTAATGGTCGCATTAGTTTCCTTTCTAGTAGGTGTCTATAGTAGAAGTTACATGGCCCATGATGGTTCCCCACGCTACTATGCTGAAATTAACTTGTTTGCTGCTGCTATGCTAGGTTTATGCCTCTCCCCCAATATGATTCAGTTGTTTTTATTCTGGGAAATCATGGGTGTTTGCTCTTACCTGTTAATTGGTTATTTTTACGATAAAGAAGTCGTTCCAGAAGGACAACCTCATCCTGCATCTGCTGCAAAGAAAGCCTTTCTAACTACCAAGGTTGGAGATGTGTTTCTATTCGTTGGAATAATTTTACTCTATGTGGAAGCTCATACATTCGATTTTATCGAGATTCGTGAGATGTTGGAAAAAGGAACTCTCCATATTGATCCAATGTTATTTGTACTCATCGCATTATTGATTTTTGGGGGTGCTGTTGGTAAATCTGCTCAATTTCCCCTCCACGTTTGGTTGCCAGATGCCATGGCTGGGCCTACAACAGTCAGTTGTTTGATACATTCTGCAACCATGGTGAAAGCGGGAATTTTCTTAGTAGCCCGTAGTTATTTTGTGTTTGAACATGCGAACGAGGAAGCATTACTAGTGGTTGCATTAATTGGAGGTATTACTGCCATTATGGCAGGAACAATTGCATTGGTAAAGACAGATATAAAAGGGATATTGGCTTATTCCACAATCAGTCAATTAGGGTACATGACAATAGGTCTGGGTGTTGGGGGAATGGCCGTGGCAGTTTTCCATATTATTAACCATGGAATTTTCAAGGCTTTGTTATTTTTATCTGCGGGCTCAGTTATTCATGGCTCTGGAACCCAAGATATACGGGAAATGGGAGGATTACGAGAAAAAATGCCCCACACATGGAAAGTGATGTTAATTGGTTCACTTTCACTTGCAGGTATTGGAAATGGTTTTTTCAGCAAAGATGCAATAATTCTCCATGCTCTTCATCATTCTGGTTTCTCTACACTCCAAGAACAATTAATTACGCTAATTTGGTTATCATCAGTAATTACAGCCTTCTTAACAGCTTTTTACATTTTTAGATTGTGGTTCGTGGTATTTCCAGGAACGAATCGTCTTCCAAGTCATCATATCCACGAATCCGATCATTGGATGACTGTTCCATTATGGACTTTAGCGATTGTATCTTTAGTCCTTGCAAGTTATTTCACAGTAGGACTCTTCCTCCCAGAACTTTCTTTTGAACATCATCTCGTTGACTGGTTACAAGGTTATGGACATGCTTTGGACTTTAATTGGGGTGTTGGCCTATTTTCGATAATTTTAGCAATTCTAGGAATCCTGTTGGCCTATCTAATTTATTATCCACAGGATGATGCGAGAGTCAGTTTTCCCAAAGGAGAACCGTCATTTAACTTTGAAGTGACAGAACCTGATGCTATTGTGAAACTACAGGGAAGATTTCGTTCTGTTACTCGAGCAATTAAGTCAACACTAGTTGGTAGATGCATTCAACGAGTTCTAGAAAAAGGATACTATATTGATGATTTCTACCTCGCATTGGTTTATTTTGTTGACAGCAAATATTGCGCTGCAATGAATTGGATTGAACGAAACATTTTCGATGCTGCAGTTCGGTTTACTGGAAGAGTGGGGTATGAACTCTGTGGTCTTTCCAAATGGTGGGATGATCATGTGATTGACGGATTAGTTCGATTGACTGCAAAAGCGTCTCTAGCTCTCTGTGGTTTAGCAAAAGCAACAGACGAACGTGTGATTGATCATGGTATTATTCGAAATTCAGCTAAAGGAGTTATGAAGACTGGGGGTTATCTGCGTCGAATTCAAACAGGAGTTGTTGAAAATTACGCTCTCTATACTCTCTTGGGAGCGATTTCTCTTATATTAATCGCGATAATTGTAGTAGGGGTGGTACCCCTCTAAAAGAAGGAACTAAAAAATAAAGGTTGAAGACAAATGTTGGAACAATTAATCAATGGTGTTCCTAATATCGGAATACTATCTCTGATCTTCTTACTGCCAATTGTGGCCGCAATTCCAACTTGGCTTGTAGGTCGTGTTCGTAATGAATTTTCAAAGTGGTTTGCACTTATTATTAGTGCTGTTGTCATGATTTTAACACTCATTGTCCTATTAAATTACGAACAACCTTCTAAAGGCAGTTGGGATTTAGTAGAGGAAATTCCTTGGATTGAAGCTATTGGAATGAGTTATTCACTAGGCGTTGATGGATTAAGCTTACCTTTGGTTTTGTTAAGTGGATTCATATTTGTAGTAGCCGTCCTTGCTTCATTCAAAGAAATTAACGAGAGAGAATCCGCATACTATGCAATGATAATGCTTCTCGAAACAGGACTCATAGGAACGTTTCTTGCTACAGATTTCATCATATTCTATGTTGCTTGGGAACTTGTCCTAGTTCCGATGTTTTTCCTCATCGGAATTTGGGGTGGTCCTAAAAAAGAATATGCAGCAATCTACTTCTTTATCTATACCCATGTTGCGTCTCTTGTCATGATTTTAGGCATTGTAGGTCTTTGGCTAGAGTCTTCAAAATATACTGGCACAGGTATTGGCACTTTTTCATTCACTGAGATAACGAGCATGGCTACTCAATTCGGAGCTGGACCATTCGTTCTCCTGATCTTTCTAGCATTGTTATTTGGATTTATAGTGAAAGTACCAAGCGTTCCATTCCATACTTGGTTGCCCTTGGCTCATGTTGAAGCTCCTACACCAGGATCAATGATTCTTGCTGGTTTACTCCTGAAAATGGGTGGTTATGGCCTATTAAGAATGGGTGGTTGGTTCTTACCTGATGCTCTTACTGAGTTTGCTTGGTTAGTTGCTATTATTGGATTAGTTTCGCTATTATATGGTTCTTGGGTCGCTCTTCGCCAAGATGATATGAAAAGCCTTGTTGCTTATTCTTCAGTTGGTCACATGGGAATTGTCCTCCTTGGATGTGCAACTCAATCCCCTATAGGATTTGCTGGTGCAATGTACATGCAAATAGCCCATGGAATTATCTCTCCCCTAATGTTCTTTGTTGCTGGCACTATTGGACATGCTGCTCACACTCGCGACATTCCTAAACTCAAAGGAATCGCGAAAAATATGCCTTTGACTGCAGGAGTTATGGTCTATGGATCATTTGCAAGTGCTGGTTTACCAGGTTTAGCTGGATTCTGGTCTGAATTATTAGCTTTTGTAGCTTTATTCAATTGGGGTGATTTTGGCAGAGGACTAGCTTTAATTGGAGTTCTTGGAATTATTTTTACCGCAGCATATTATCTATGGATGCTGCAACGAACCGTATTTGGTGATGTAAATCCCGAATTGGAACATGTACATGATGTATCACACTGGTCTCAGTATCTCGTCTTTGGGTTCCTATGTTTCTTTACATTACTTCTTGGAATCTTTCCAGCAATTCTACTGGATTTAATGGCAACTGCGAGTTGGCCTCTCTAAATTATGAAAATCAAAGAAATCAAGGTGAACCGAAATCATGAGTGATATCCTGACTATTTTTCTTCCTTTTGTATTGTTATTGGGAACAATCATCATCTGTATGGTTCTAGAAGCATTTGATCTGGATCATAGAATTTTCGCTCCTGTTACCATAATAGGAAGTCTCCTTTCCTTGTATGTCATAATTCTTGGGATAGGTAGCAGTATCACTTATGTATTTGGGAATCCCACTGACCTCTTAGACTTTTCTAGTGGAACAGGTCTTCTTGTAATAGATGATTTCTTTCGATTTTTTGCAATGATTTTCCTTATCGTGTTATTATTAGTCTCAACCTCAAGTATTGATTATATGGGCTCCGAACGGAATGTAGGAATATATTATATGCTGTTGATCTTTGCAACTATTGGAATGATGTTAGTTGCTGCAGCAAATGATCTGCTTGTCATGTTTGTTGCATGGGAATTGGGGAGTGTTCCTGTTTATGCTCTGGCAGCATTTCAAAAAACCCGACCAGAAACCAGTGAGAGTGCCTTGAAATTTTTTCTTATTGGTGCCATGTCTTCAGCCTTCATACTCTTTGGTATCTCATTGGTTTATGGAATTGCGGGCACAACGAGTATTGATGGAGTTGTTACTTCTTTTGCGGATACTACAAGCTATTCCCCATTACATCTTCTAGCCCTGATGTTCTTATTAGTTGGATTCGGATACAAAATGGCTGCTGTGCCATTTCATGCGTGGGCTGTTGATGTATACCAGGGAACTCCTACAACCGTAACAACTTTTTTGGCAGCAGGTTCCAAAGCCTTAGGTTTTGTTGCTGTATTTCGCCTAATAGTCGCTGGTTTGACAGAAATAGATATTATTTGGGGTTATTTGTTTGCAATCCTTGCAATTCTCACAATGACTTTAGGTAATGTTGTAGCATTAGTCCAAGAGAATATTAAACGGATGTTGGCTTATTCTAGCATTGCCCACGCGGGTTATATTCTCATTGCATTGGCTGCTGTGACCAGTAGTCCAATTTCATCAATTATTGGTAATCTAGACTTCTCTGTCGCAGAATTTTCTCTTGCTGCAGCTGAAATGCATATTCTCACTCATGCACTGATGAAAATTGTCGCTTTCACGGCTGTGATTGTTATTGCATTTTCTATTCATAGTGAAAAGATCGAAGATTATGTAGGATTACGGAAAAAACATCCATGGTTGACTTTTGGTTTGACAATCGCATTACTTAGCCTTTTAGGTGTTCCCCCCTTAGCTGGATTCGTTTCCAAGGTATTATTATTTTTTGCAGCAATTTATGCAGACCTCATTTGGCTAGCTGTGATTGGAATTATCAATAGTGCAATATCAATCTTCTATTATATTCGCGTGATCAAATTAATGATAATAGATACTCCTGTTGAAGAACGAGATGATGTTGCAGTTATTCCAGTGGAAAGAATGACACCCTTTCCTATACCATTATCATACCAGCTAACTATTAGTGTTGCAGTTCTTCTCATAATAATCATTGGAATACTTCCCTCTCCATTCCTTGATTTTGCTTTGGCTGCAGCCCAAAATCTATTGGGAGCGTGAAACAAACTCTTTTTCACGTTTTTTGGATTGGCATCTTATGGATGTAGACGTTCTCATTGTCGGATTAGGCCCTGCTGGCGCTACAGTACTAGCAAAGCTCGCTCAATTAGCTGGATCTGAGCTTTCAATCTTAGCCGTTGATCAAAGATCCCAACCTGGGTTTCCTGTTCAATGCGGGGAATTTATGCCCTCTCCTGAAGAAATGGCCACATTAATGCCTGACGTTCCAGATGCACTTCAATTCTTCTCTTTCGATGAACAATTCATTAGCACGCATACTGACCGAATTTCTTTCTTTTCTCCCAAGAGAAAAGTAATCCAAACTCCCTTTCAAGGATACACACTTCATCGAGGAAAGTGGAATACTCATTTGATCGAAATTGGGAAAAAATATGGAGCGGAGGTTCGACCGTCTACCTGTGTTGTTGGCATGAAGAATGGAAAAGTCACGTTCGTTCAGAATGATAGCAAAAGAACCCAGGTAACACCTCGAATTGTAGTAGGAGCTGATGGGGTAAGCTCTCGTATTGCAAAGTGGACTGGGCTAGCCGAAAAAAGGCCGAATAAGCATTTTGTCATTGTGAAACAGCACGTGATGACTGACCTCGGTACTGATTATGATCCAACTGATGTACAGATGTTTTTTGGAGAAAAATATGCACCCGGAGCATATTCTTGGATCATTCCTAAGAATGACAATACCGCAAATGTTGGGGCTGGTGTACGCCTTCCAATGCTTAAAGATGACATGAATGTTTCTAAAGCCTTATCTAACCTAATTAATGTACACTCTACAGCAAGTAGGATTCTCAATGGTGCTCATATTAAACAAACTATTGCTGGTGTTGTTCCAGTAGGACCCCCCTATCAACATACTGTCGATTTAAAATCACATACCATATTGGTGGGTGATGCAGCCTGTCAAGTTGTGTCTAGTGTTGGTGGAGGAATCCCACCATCAATGGTAGCAGGTTCAATTGCAGCCAACGCAATTATACGTTTTATCCGAAAAAAAGTCCCATTAACAGACTATCAAAGCCAATGGCAACTTCAAATGCTAAAAATGTTCAAAAGTGCCTTTAAGCTCCGCCAATTCTTTGATAAAATATCCATGGGTAGAGATAGCCGTATTCAATGGTATATGAATCGTCTAAATTCATCTGATATCAATAATGTTGTTCATTGCAATGTTCCTTGGAAAGTTTCGTTAGCAATGCCATTTATGCGTGTTTTAAACCGAATTATAACATAAAAAACGGAATTCTATAAAAATCTTTATTGAGAATAAGAATTATTTCTGATATTAAGGAAAATTAAAAATCGATGGACATCAAAGCATTGATCATTATTTTGATGAGAGGATGATCACATTACGTTTTCTGGCGTTTTCTTAAAGAAAAAACTGAACTTTTCATGTATTTGAGAGGGAATGGATAAGAATATAATAAAATATTTATTTCAAAATCGTGATTCTCTCTTATAGCAGTGTTCTGATTTTTTTTATCTTTCTTATTCTTTCTTTCTCTAGTTCTGGGGGAATCCTCGTCAATGGCTTCTTCATTACTTCTAATATTTGTTTGAATGTTTTCTGCTTTTTTTGCCTCCGATTAATACTAGGCCAAAGGCCTTATTAAATGTATGGACTTAGGAATATGAATTTTCCTCCCCGTATTGAGCTCATTTCCTAGTTAATCTTTACTACATCATCTTATGTGGATTTTCCTTAATCGATTATAAATTATATTTCTTATGGTAATATTAGAATTTTTTAATATATGGTTAAATCCATCTCGTATATCCAGGCATTGAACAACACTCTGGTAATGGTTCATGATGACATTCATGGCCTCCCACTGCGCATAACAGGCTTGGTATTCCATCTACTTCCCCTATTACCATCTCTTTATCACAATGTTTAGGAATTGGCGAAATAACATTTCCACAATGTTGACATCGATAAGAAGGCATATAAAATTCTCCTTATTGGAATTATTTGGGTAACTGAATGTGTGAATCATTTACTCTTTTTAACCCTAACTGAAAAAAAGGAAACAAGTATTCCGACAATTATTGACGTCATTCCAAAAAACATGAGTGAGAGACGATTAGATGTTATAGTGACCGCTAGCTGAACATTTTCAAATTGATGCGTACCATTCAGAATCTGATCGGAATTCCAACTCTCAATTACACTTACTAAGGCAAAAGATCCACTTAAAAGTTGTGTATTCAATCTAGTTTCATTTTGATTTGTTAAATTCATTGCTAATGAATAGGTATAAAGTTCATCCAATAAATTCTGATAGATAGGTTCAAATGCAAGTATGTTTTCACTAGTGTTTAATGGGTACTGTTTAAATAGCTGAGAGACTCCATTAGAAAAATTGTTGTATTTTTTTTGAGTTGTCATTAGTAGAACCTGATCAAATGGATCATTGACTGAATTTGTTGTTAAGGATCCTTTTACGAAGAAAAGTGTGTCAGGCTGGAGTAAATAATTCGTGGTTTCAAAAGCAATTGCCATTGTGGGGGAAAATACAGTCTTTGATACCTGGAAAGAACCATTAATAGAATCTGTATCAATAGTATGAGTTCCAATCATCGGACCAAGCATGAACCCCATTACTACTAATACAACTCCTAATCCCATAATAGGACCATCAAATCTAATTTTTTTAGGCCATTCAGATAGATGACGCCACTCTATTCTTGGTACCATTGGCCGAGCTACGTACATTAGAAAGATTAGAAACAAAAGCCCATGAATGAAGAAATCATTGATATAATAAGGCTGGGGTTGATGTCCCCAAATTTCTTCTCGAATCGAAGGAGGAAGATTGACAAAATAGGTCGATATTCCTCTTAGGTATGTTAATCCAGTGATTTCAAATCCCATACCGACAATCATTGCAGGAAAAATTAACCAAGGCAAAACATCAAAGAAAATTACAAAATCGAGCTGGTATAGACGATCTGAAAGTGGAAAAAATATTGCTAAAGGATAATCCATGTCTAGAATAATATGGATCAACCATAAAATTCCAATATATGCAACACATCTTGCAAAAAAACTAAATTCCTCACTTCTTGTTTCACTCAACCCCTCCTCTGTATTCTCGCTGTTTATTGAATCCTTGCGGTTATAATGATAATGATAATAAATAAACGTCCCAATGATAACCAAAATCATTGGAAATAAGATACTATGAGAGATTCCTCTGTGAATTCCCAAAAAAGCGTCGAGATCAGGTAAGACTGAGAAGGCTACCACTAACCAAAAAAATCTTTTTTTATTCTGAAACCTTTCCCGTTCAGAGGCAGGAATGAAAGTCCACAACAGAATGGACTCTAAACTCAGGTGTGTTGGGGTTAATGTCATATTAACTCACTACGTGAATAATAAATAACAGAAAAGCAAGGATTATAGTTCCAGTACCAAATCCTATACAAAATCTATCATATGGAAGAGATTTTAATTTCATTAAACCATTCATTGTTGCAATTCCAATAAATGCAGTAAGGATAATCGTAATAACTAGTATCCAATAGGGAAAAACGACACTACCAATGACTAGCGCATCACTTTGGATTGAAAAACCGCTCAAAAGAAATTCAAGGGCTGTCGCTCCAAGCACCGCAGGAACAGAGATGATAAAGCTGGTTCGTAACGCGTCCTTCTGCGTCAAGCCGATGAATAATAATACGGTGATTGTTATACCGCTTCGACTAATACCAGGTAATGCGGCAATTCCCTGAGCCATCCCTAATAGTAGTGCTTCCTTTTGAGTTAATGAATTCAGCTCACGAATACCCTGTTCAGGTTGCTTAGCAAGAATTAAACCTGTTATTATCAAAAGAATTCCAATAATTCCTGTGAAAAGAAGGTCGGGAGGGATCGGAAAACTAGTAGTGAATGTTTCCCAATAAGCTTTGAAGATCAAAACAATAGGTAATGCTGTTATTGCCGTTCCTAATGTGGCTATTAAGGTTACTTGAGTAATGTCAGCCTTTAAGTCAAACATTTTTTTGAAGTCGGATCTAAAAAACCACAATACAGAGATCATGGTGCCAATATGCAACAACAAGGCCAAAGTGACAGCTTCTAGTTCCTCCATACCGTAAAGAGTGACGAAAAACAGTGATAATTGACCTTCAGACGAAATAGGAAGCCATTCAATAATTCCTTGGAATATTGCCATTAAAATGCCCTGAAAAAGATCAATCATGCTTGAGGAACTCCAAGAGATGTTTGGAAAGAAGTCATTAAAGTATTATCAGATCACCGAATATTTATCATATTTTCGAATAATTATTTAGCTGCGTTAATGATCATAAAATAGTCACAGGATGCCTAGATTTTTTTATTCACATACCGTTAAATTTATATACTCATTGAATGTGAATTAATAATAGAAATAAAATCATTGAGATGATTAATATGAACCGTAAAAGACGAATCTTTGATGATATATGGAATTTTAATTTTGATGAGCTGTTTCGTTCTTTTGAAGAGGATATAAACAAATATAATCAGCATAATTCTTCTGAATATCAAGAAGATGGACCAATTTCTTATGGCTATTCCATTCGGATTGGACCTGATACGAATTTTCAACCTGAAGTCCGTCAATGGGGAAATTTAAACGATTATCGTCGTAAACAGGGTCTACCTGAATTGCAATTTCCGTTGAGAGGTCTTTCAGAACCAGCTCTACCACAGGCCTCAACTCCTAATGAACATTATGTAGATTTCATTGATGAAGAGGAAAATCTGAAAATTATCGTTGAGGTGCCAGGATTTACTAAGGACAACCTAACTATTAATATCGATGAATCAGGTTCAGAAATTTCTCTCACAGGTAATTCCGAGAGTAAGGAGCTGAATCAAACTATCAAATTGCCTTCAAAGATTGACCCTAAGAGTACAAAAAGTTCCATAAAAAATGGGGTTCTTGAGATTCGTAGCAAAAAGATTAAGGACTCTTCTAAAAAGTACCAGGTAAAGATTGACTAGGGTGATTTACTTATCATCCAAATCAAGGATTGTCAAATTCTTTACCTTTTTATATTTCTTTAAAAATGGTATTAAATGGAAACGTTGGAAAAATGGATACATTAAATCAAGAAGAGAGTGAGTTTATCCCCGAATATCTTTCAAGACTTGAAGAAGATGTTCTCTCAGAGTTATCATTACGCGAAAAAAATTATTCATTTCGTTTTAATGGACTTCGACGACTTCTCAAAGATGTACATCAACAAAAACTATCCCGTGCACTAGAACGATTGCAAGAAGATCAATTAATAGAGCGTTTTCCTGATGGCTCGTACGGATTGGGGAATTCATATGAAATGGTGAGAGAGCACTATAGAAAACAACAGATGATTTTCGACTTTACCAACCTAAATTCGGGTGCAAAGCAAATTTATTCGGCTTTTTCAAACGATCGTGGTTTTCCAGTTAAGAATATCATTAAAAATTTGAGTGGAAAATACTTTGGTAATTTTCGGTTTATAGGACATTATTATTCTGAGGGCAAGGGTCGATTGGAATGGATACACGCCGAAGACCACTCAAAAATACTTATCTCGTCAATAACTACTTCTAAAATTGAAATAGTGACATATAACGTTTCACGAGCAGCTATCAACAAATTTTTACACATTCTCCATCAGTTTCTACTGGATTTTCAAATAATCGTGAACTTTACTGATGATACAATATCTCAGGCAAACTAATTGTATGGTTAGAGAACTCTGAGTCTTCGATTTTCTGCATTCTAGTTCAAACCGTGTTTATCTACTTACTGAGAGTAGACAGTCGTATTCTATACTTGAGAAAATTCCGCTCATTTGAAGGTTCAACGGAATATTCCAAAGATTTATAAGTATCAATAAGTGAGTGCGAGCATGAGGTAATTTTAATGAGGAATTACGTTCTCCATTCATAAAACTATTTTTCAGTCTTCTAGAGAACTTTTCCAGTTACCCTCATATAAAAGATCATTCTATTTTTATTCCAATATTGAAGAGGAAGCTATTTTCAACGAAGGTGATAATAATAGAATGAAATCAAGGAAAAAATACGGTGAAATGCGGTGAGTGAACAACAGCAACCTATAGAAGAATTCTTTGAGACGTTACGCTCAATAGAAGG
>JAEOTY010000390.1 GCA_016839625.1 Candidatus Hodarchaeota archaeon | reverse complement strand
TGGAACCTTGGCCAAATTACTACTTAATCGGGGAGAAGCTTTCTTAAAGGATTGGTGAGAAAAATGTAGATGGTAAATTCGTTAGATTTAAAAAGGTACGTATTTCAGAACTACTCATCAATCGAGATATGTTCTACTGAAAAAGTACTTCAAACAACCTTTTAATAACTATAGTAATTGGACTATCAATATTGTCCTGTAAATAGTACGGAATCAAGTCATCTACAATGAGAAATGCTTGAATATAGCTAAATAACAAGATGCCTATGATTAATATGCGCGTCAGCTGAATATTAGGTTCATTATCAAGACCCTTCTGTAAACTATTGATGGCAATGGCTCCAGCTAATATAATGACTAAAGGTTGCAGTTTCATATTGCTGTCTATAATAAATTTACAGAAGAATATCTCCCCCAATAATGAAAATAGAATTACTGTTTCATAATAGAACAAGAACCGTTTAAATGTCGATACGAATGAAATTTGAGGAGTTATAACCCATAAAAGGACAACACCTGGTATGGCTATTAGAATAGCGATAATTGTAGCACCAAAAATTCGTAAAATCCCAGTAGCGAAAGTTACTAGCTCATAAGACACAAATTCTGCTGTTAAGATTACTAATGTTGAATGAAATGTTGAAAAAATTGCTAAAGTTGAGAGAAATAAGGTCATGTAAATCCAGAATGGAAATTCCATCGCCCGTTTAGGATTAGTCAAGAGATTTTTCAACAAATCAATATTAGCTGTCCCAGTATCACGAATTGTATACGTTTCAGGGAAAACTTTAGGAACGCATTCCTCAGCCCAAATCTTTTCGTCATTCGTTATATTTTGCATGATTTATTTCACCAATAAAACTGATTTGTATTGCTAATAACTATTAGTGAAGGAAATTAATAAAATCCAATGAAAGTTTCTCCAAGAGAATACTTTGTGGGAGAAACTAACATTGAAAATGAATCCTGATTCACTAAAAATAAAAGTCTAACAAGAAATAACCAAAGGTTAGATATCTTCTAATTTCTCTTAAGGTCAATATAGTCTTCAGTAATCCGCAATAGGTTATTTTCTTTCTCAATGATACCATTGCTTACCAAATTTTTGATATAGTATGAAATTAATGACTTACTGTTCCCTGTTATATATGAAATTTCTTTTTGGGTGTATTGATCGTATATTAGCAGATTAAGAATGTTTTTAATATTCTTGTTTTGAATAAGAGAAAACCAAACCTTTTCTTTAACAGAAAAACTAGAACCACTATCAAAGAAATGTTTACATTTGCCCAATTTAATAGATTCGATTTCTCCTGACTCGAGAGACCGGATGTGATATTGGATCACTCCCATGGCAAGATTGGTTGCTCGTTGAATCTCACGAAGATTAATTCCAGGATGGTCATTAATAGTTTCTTTTATTATCAACCGATTTCTATTTCTTGAAGAGAGTTTCTTGGAATCTTGATATTTTTGATAATCGAAAGATATTGTCCCAATAAGTAATAGGACACCATTTGTTGCTTTTCCTACCCCAAATAATTCTCCACTATCTAGAAGCATCTCTGTTATTTGGGAAATTTGATTCTCAACTAAAGAATGTAAACTAACTAAATTAAGTGACGAGAATTCAGCCATAATATTCTGATAACTCAACATCAATTCAAAGGACATTATAGTGCTAGTACCAAAACTCGTTCCTTGAGATAATCTGATGATTATTACATCTAATTGTGAATAGGCGTCACAAAACACATCATTCTCGGTTCCATTATGACTAAACTGTTTTCTAACCGAAAAATCTTGAATGGAATGTAAGAAAAGTAAAAAAACCAGACAGGCATAAATTAATTTTGTCTGGGATTTTTTAGAATAAATCGCGCTCACCTATTCGTCATTTTGAATCAGAAAGCCTAGTATTATTATTCTTTTCTATTTCCGCAGTCAAAAGATTGTACTACATTTCTGTTTAACAGTTAAAACGGGTAAAGCTTTAATACTTAAAATATGGTTAAGTAATACACGATAGACGCGTCAAATTATTACGAAAACTGGTGAATTAGTTCAGATGGTTTATTATGAGGAAACAAATCCCTGTGACATCCCTTTAGAAAGAGTCGTGAACTTACTGCAAAATTTTTTTCCAACCATTGAAAGAAAAGATGTAGAATTTCTTTATCATGGGACCTATAACGTTTTTGAAGTGAAAAAGGATTTTATTTTCCGTTTTCCCGATAAAAGCTTATTCGGAATTAATGGATTTAACCTCATTAAACGAGAACTAGAACTTCTCAATCTTTTAAGTTCTCAACTTTCCTTTCAAATCCCTCAATTTACATTTCTGTCAGCTGATCCACGAACTCCTTTTGTTGGCTACAGAAGAATTCCTGGACAATCCCTATCAAGATGTTTTGAAAATGCATCTGAAGAGCAAAAAGCCCATTTGACGAAACAACTAGGAAGTTTTTTGTCTGAAATTCATTCTCCACAGGTTTTCAAAGTTGTAACTGACAAATGGCCAACAGAATTCTCACCAATTACCTATAAAATGCAATGGGGTAAATTCTATCTCGAAATCCAAGATAAAATCTTTCCATTATTATCTAGGCTTCAGCAGAAATGGATTACTCAGATTTTTACGCGGTTTCTGAAGAACTCTGGAAATTTCAACTTTATTCCACGAGTGGTTCATTGTGATTTTGATTCAACAAATATCCTGGTAGATTCGTCTTTTCGTGTCACAGGGATTATTGATTTTGAGGAAACAAAGGTGTATGATCCAGCTGTCGACTTTTTATTTTTTAGAGAAGGAAAGCAGTTTATCAATCAACTCATGACAAACTATGAACAACCAATCGATACAGGATTCAAAAATCGCATGGAATTTCATTGGGCTAGAATTCCATTCACCTATCTTCTGACAGGTTTTAATCTGAAAATTTCTCGTATGGTGGACGCAGGTTTCATAATGCTTGAAGAGAGAATGAAATAAAGTTGAGTCAAAGGTCTTTCGTTGGATTGTTATTGTTCAATTGATTCCCATGTATGTCCAATAATCTCAGGAGGGATGTTTTGTAAGTATTCTACTAAGGAGGGCATACCAAATCGTTTAACTGCAAGTTCAGAGCTTAGGTCATTGACCTGTTTGTATAAACTTACAGCTCGAATAATTTGAACCTGTGAGAGAACTAAGCCTTCAGGGATTCGAATTGCTACATAAATTACCATTCCGAAACCAATGATGAGGATTGCGTTAAGTAAAGGAATATCAGGAAACCATGGAAGGGACAGAATCATATAAATTAACCCAATCACTCCGGCAGAGATCATCAACCTTCGAGCTAAGATGATCCTCTCTGATAAATAAACAGGTTTCACACTCCAGTATGCATACAGAAGGATGGTCCATACGTACATATGAAAAAATAAGCGTAAAATACCGTGAGCTGTAGAATAAATAATCACTCCTCCAATAGTCATAATTCCAGCCCCGAATGGGTAGTAGGTAGAATGTGTATGAGGCATTTCCATGAACAAGACAAATGCATTTTCAGGTTGGGGAGACATTGCCTCCCAAAAAAGTATTAAAAACATTAAAAGAGCATACCAAATGACTCCCGTGTACCAAACGATCCGAGGGGTGCGATCCCACCTCATTCTTACAGAATGAAGAAACCAAAGAAAGAATAATGAATTATACAACCAATGATCGAGTTGCATAATAAATAACTCTTTGGTCACAATACCAATGACAGAAGTAGTTAGAAGGATGGAAAAAGTGAAAAAAGCTGCTGCAAATATCAAATAATCCTCAATTCCCGTACGACGGTATTGTTTAGCAATTAAAACAGCTGGTATAAGTGCTATAATTGCTAAGAACAAATTAACTAATTCTATGAGACCCAAATCAGTCATACCAAATTCAGTTGATTGCTACTTTTTAAGACTTGTGAAAAGTTTCAAAATAATATTTCTATGTACTTTTTCTAAAGAATTATCCAAAAAATGTACCATAACTAATAAAATATCTATAAGAAGCATCTTTTTCTGTGAAAATATAATGGTTTCAAAACCAAATGAAGAGGAATTTTCGTTTGCTGTTGATATCTCTAATGTAACCAAAACTTTTACGATTGGCAAAACAATCATCACTGTTTTGAAGAATTTAGACTTTCGATGTCACGAGAATGAATTTTCAATAATTTCTGGTCCTTCTGGATCAGGAAAATCAACGATTCTAACAATTATTGGCGGTCTCACTCGTGTAGACGAGGGTAGCGTGAATGTTCTCAATCATTTTTTAACAGAAGATTCAATTACTGAAGAATCACTTGCTATTTTCCGATCGACGTATGTTGGATTTGTTTTTCAAACTGGACACTTGATTGACTCTCTAACAGTATATGAAAATGTTATACTCCCTGTTGATCTTGCACAAAGAGATGATTTGGACTATAAAGAGAGAGCTTGGGATTTATTAAGAGAATTCCGTTTGGAAGACAGAGCTCACTCGTTACCGATAATGATATCAGGAGGAGAATATCAACGAACCGCATTTGTTAGAGCACTAATATTGGATCCAGATTTACTTCTGATTGATGAACCTACATCGAATCAGGACAAACAAACCACAGAGACAATTATAAAGAAACTGGAAAAATTGAAAGGTCAAAGAACAATCATTGTGGTAACACATGATAGGGAGATTTACCCATTAGCAGATAACATTTACATTCCAGTTGAAGGGAGACTGAGCCTTTATCAAAAGGATGAGTGAAAATGGGTAGTCTCAATCTAGCAATAAAGGACATTAGACGACAAAAACACAGATCATTACTATTTATCATTGTCCAATCGTGTATTACTGCCTCAGGGATGATTGTATATGGTTTAAGTCTTGCAATTCAAGCTCAAATAGGTCAAACGAAAGCCTATTTTAACAATTCAATCATTCAAATCTTTAATGACCATCTGAGATTTTTGTTTAATTTTTCATTAGTTGCTGGAATAGCAGTCGCAGTCATTTTAAGCTGTCTTTTAACGGTCGCTCGGATGAACGATCTGGCGATACTTCTTGCGCTAGGTGGAACTTTTAAACAGATTCAGCGGGTACCTCTGGCACAGATATTCTTAATAACCCTCATTGCTGGAGTGATTGGTTGGTTTGGCGGTATAGCGGGTCTTTCTATCTTTCTACTCTTATTACAATTCACATCAGTAAATGCATTGGAAGTTTTGAATTTCCCTTTTGGAATCAGTTATATTGCTGTTCAAATCATTGGAACTTATATTTTTGCTGGATTCATTGTGAATATGCTTCTCAGGAAAAGGTTCAGAGAAATCATCGATGGACAATACGATGTTATCCAAGTTGATCCTGATAAATTCTGGGGAATAAAACTCTCAATGAAAAACCGCATTGGATTTCGACTAGCGTACCTTTTCTCCAAACGATCAAGAATATTAAATTGGGTAATGGTTACAGGGACTTTCCTGCTTATCTTTTTGATAACCTTTGGGATTTTGGGAGGCAATATTATCCAAGAAACCACGAATTCTTATATTTCCAGGGGATATGGAAGCAGTACCTATGTTGTGACCCCGAAGGATATCTCTCCTGTTTTACAAGACCTTTATGATTCCAATATTGAACTTAAATTTGATGACTCCCTCATAAATTCCGAGAATGTTGTACCAACCTCTTTTCTGGATCAGTTGGAAGGAAGATGTGTTTGTGAACCTCGTCTTTTGTTACCAGGTGTCGTAAAAATGGTTGTTGCAAAGACTTACGATAATTTTTCTGGACCGCCGATTGGAGGGGGAAATAGAACACTGGAAACCTTCTACTGGGGTGTTGAAGAATCTTCTTTCTCATTATTCAATTATTATGGAGTAGGTATCGCTTCTCCAACGTTAGACACCGTTCAAATCGGTGATGGTATGATTCGTACCTATTATGATGAACAAATTTTGCACTCGATTATCCCTGCTGGTGATGTTGAAGAAACAACAAGATATAAAGTAACAGGAGTGATAATGGATCCGTTTGCACGTGGATACTGTGTTTATATGAATTCTCAAGAATTAGCATATCTAAGGAATCTTCCAGATCCAAACGCGAAAAATGTTGTTTTCATCACGGACCCTGATGAACAAATTTTCACGTTAATTCAAAACTTTGAACAACTTGATTATTTTTCTCTGGATATTTATAAAGAAAAATATATGGGATTTTCCAATTCATTTTGGATCATATCGACAATTGCCTTCATCCCAGCAATGGTATCTGCAGGGTTATCTTTAGTTGCATACTCTGGTTTAATTGCTAGAATAATTCTTAACAAAGATCTTAAAATCCTGCATGCACTCGGTAGCAAACAAAAGACTTTGATGCGAGTGATCATTTGGGTCAACCTTCTCCTTGTGCTGTATGCAGCTCCTCTAGCTGTTTTTGTTGGTTTCGCTTCCGCGTACTCCTTTTTAATCACTGACCCCTATTTTCCGTCCATTCAAGCATGGCTGGTTCTTGGAGTAGAATTCCTAATCATGGCATTGATCATTTATAGATACCTTCATTATCTCTTTAGGGAGTTTTATGGGAGTTTTTAGAATATTGTTTAAGTAAAAGTCCTAAGGGAATATATGCAATGACAATAACCAATCTCCCTCTGAAAAGTCAGCAAGAACTATCCATGATAATTTCAGCACTTCAAAGAGAAAAAAAGTTTCTAAAATGGGAAATAGAGAAAACTCATGATCGTCTAAAACAATTTGAAAGTCAAAAGAATCTAAAAAGTGATATCTTTTATCAAAAATATCAAGCAGGAGAAATGGGAGATGGTGAGGAAATAATGAACTGGGTAGGGGAGTATCAATTCTTTATTCGTTTCAAAGTAAAATTATCACGCCTTGAAGAGTTGATCACTGAGTGTCAAAAACTCATAACCACAGTCTTAATCAAAGAATAAAAAGTCACAAGATGAATAATGGTCACGTCAGATGGAACTTCTATCATGGAATGTAAACGGTTTACGGGCTTGTATCAACAAGGGATTCATTGAATGGGTTAAGCAACGAGACCCAGATACTTTATGTGTTCAGGAAACTAAAGCTCAACCTGATCAAATATCTTTTTCATTCGATTTCCCAGATTACAATGTTTACTGGAGTTCAGCAAAAAAGAAGGGATATAGTGGAGTAGCAACTTTTACGAAACAGAAACCACTTTCCGTTTCCAAAATGGGAATTAAAGACTTTGACGAGGAGGGAAGATTTATCCAGTTAGAGTTTGAAAAATTCTACTTAATCAATACCTATTTTCCAAATGCTCAACGTGAATTAAAGCGACTGGAATATAAATTACAGTTTAATCAAGCATTATTGAAATACGTTGAAATTCTTAGGAAAAAGAAGAACTTAGTAATATGTGGTGATTTCAATGTGGCTCATAAGGAGATTGATCTCAAAAATCCGAAATCAAATATGAGTAACGCAGGATTTTCACCGAAGGAACGAGCATTCTTCAGCAATTTACTCGGACACGGTTATGTTGACACATTTAGAGAGTTTGATCAATCGTCTGAGAAATACACTTGGTGGACTTATCGTTATAACGCCAGAAAGAACAATATTGGTTGGCGTATTGACTATTTTATTATCAACAAAGAATTCAGGGATCAACTGGAATCTGCTTTTATTTTACGGGATGTGATGGGATCGGATCATGCACCAGTTGGAATAACGTTGCAGAACCATTAAAAACAGCGTTAACTGATTCAAATCACTGATTTCAATTTTTGCAGGATAATCAAATAAATTTGATCAAAGATTTTATTAAATGTAATGGGATAAATCTAGGGGTTCAATTGAATTCTTGGAATATCATTATTGATTTTAATTTTGGGAGATATTTTATTGATCAGTTACAAGACAAAACATCTAAAACTGATCATATTAATAGCTATTCTTTTAATTATGGGGTTCTTAAGTAATAATTTTGCACTTAGTTTCAGCAGAATACCTTGCTTTAACCAAGATTCTGAGAGGTCTCAGTTGTTCAAATCTTCTCACTCTGATCATTATGATTTCTTAGAAGCTTGGGACACTGGACCTGGCCAAGATGTCAAGATCGGCCCCGATGGTAATATCTACTTAAGTAGTGGCGCCAGGATCAACATTTATGACATCAATGGTAGTTTCATTATTGAGTGGACAGATGATGTTCATATTGGAGACATAAATGGTATTGATTTTGATTCCCAAGGTAATCTGTACGCTATGGAATCGACTTCGAACCAAGTAGTCAAACTTAATTCTCAAGGTGAATTTGTATTGGCTTGGGGTTCTGTGGGTGAAGGTAAGGGCCAGTTCAATTTGACAAATCGAATTGCTTGTGATTCTCAAGATAACGTCTACGTTGTAGATAACGCTCTCAATCGAATTCAAAAGTTTGACTCTAATGGAAATTTCATTAGAAGTTGGAATTTTCCAATAGGGAGGAGCGGTATTGCTCTTGCAATAGATTCACAGGATTTCGTTTATGTTGCGGATGAATATTTCCTGAAGTATGATGCTAATGGGAGTTTTGTTAAAGAGTGGGGAACACCACTCACTAATGATGGCCAATTAAGCGGTCCCCATGGCTTGGCAGTTGATAGTTCAGGCGCGTTATACGTGACAGAGATAGATGTTGCTCGCGTACAGAAGTTCGATTCCAACGGTGTTTTCATCATTCTTGTTGCAATCGTGTTGCTTGGATTGTTATTTTGGATAAATAGAGTTGTTTTTCGAATTGAAGAAGAGAATATGATTACAAATAAAGAATAATGGCACTATGTGAATAATATGAAGAAAAGTTTAGTAACACCAATCTGTGAAATGTGTGGCAAACCCTTGGAGAGGGGAATAAGTGGAAGCGGAGATGAATATTTTATTTGTTTAAACACAAAGTGTCAAGCACAGCGTTTGTCACGTATCGAATCACGTCTTGAAACAATTGAACAATTGCTGGAAATCAAGCCAGTAGTAACAGAGGAGATTGTGAGTGTACCACCTGAAGTTCCCCCAGAAGCTGAATGGTTGGAACCACCAATTGAACTTATTCGAACTCTTCCTGACCTTTCTTTAGAAGATGGAAATTTCACGTTTTATTCATTAATGAATCAATTGGGTGATGTGAAAACTCGTAAGCAAGCTAGGCAAACGCGAAGTAATTTCGAATCGCTTCTTGAACAAATAGCTAATGAAGAATTTTCTTCTCCTCAGTTCTTACGTCACTGGGCAATACTTATGGCTTATTCAGGCAAATCTTTCTTTGCAGCTCAAAAAATTTTAAAAGTGGGTGGACCACAAGAAATTCCTCTTCTCGAATCTGTTATCGATCGTGCAAATTCAGTTCTCCCTAGGGGCCAGAAAGAACTGCTTCCTGACCGTTTCTATTCTCATTTGGTCAACTGGGCGGAAAGAGAAGGATTATCTGAAACAACCTGTGATATATTGAAAGTTAAAGCAGGTATTATTCCTCCTCCAGTTGAACCAGTAAAGAAACCTGTAATTCCCACAACCCCACCAGTATCTATCCCCTTAGAAACTCCTCCGAGTCAACCCATTAGTCCACCTGCGAAACAAACAATTGGTGATTGGGAGTTACCCCCAACGAAGAGTTGGATTGACCGATTTCGGCCAGAAGAAGGATGGGAGTTTGCAATTGGTGCTAATTGGTTACGATGGGTTGGCGTTGGAATTATCCTTTTTGCGATCTTTTTGTTGGTCGTATGGTCCGCTTCCCAATTAAAACTCACCACTGCTGATATTGCACTTCTTGCGTTTGTTGGCCTTGTTCTTTCAGGAGTGATTCTCCATATATCCTCATTTGGTTTATTAAGATTCAAAGAACGGAGCCCCTATCTTCAACCAATCGCATATTCTCTCGCATTTCTAGCATTAGGAATATATTATATTGCAATGTTTGCTCTTCGCTTTCATCCTTCCAGTCTCTTTGTAGCAAATGAGAATTTATGTATTATTCTTTGTTTGTTGTTGGTCATCGTTTCTGGAATCACGGCATGGCGCCACAATTCAAATATACTCTTTATAGAAGGATATGGTTTTGTTTTATGGCTATTTTGGCATATGTCATCTCAAATTTTCGTTAATAATATTGAGTCACAACTAGCAATTTTCATCTGGCCTAGCTATATTATTTTCATCATCGCTTTTTTGGCAATCGGATATTTACGTAAGGATATGGTTTTAACAATCAGCGTTCAATTACTTACCCTTTCACTCCTATTCCTTCCTAATTCATCAGAAGTCTTTTCTTATTCAATTATTGAGGATTTGCCTGATTTAAATGCTATGGTCGTGTTGTTGAGTTTCATTAGCATAGTATATTGGATTATTGGGTTTAGATTTCCCTTAGATACTCCTACTCAATTTTATGAATTAATTAATCGTAACCACCTTTCAATCGCCTCAGCTACTCCAGTTTTCGCCAGCTTCTTCCTATTAAGTTTCGAGAATATTTCTGGGTCTGTCTTTATCCCCTTTGTTATTGTATTTACAATTGCTTTCTTGAGTTTAGCATATCTACATAAGGATCTTGGTCTTGCTTTCCTTATCATTCTTTTAACACAATTACTCTGGTTGATATCAGTTGGAATGATGGAAGACATTTACCTACAAGATATTCCAGAGATAAACGGTGTAATCACTATATTATTATTCCTTACTTTTGCATTTTGGATCATTGCTCGTAAATTTCCTTCTGATGATGTTCCCTCCCGATTTTGGGACTCTATTAATCGTCAGCATCTATCAATTGCAGCAGTGGGACCGATTTTCATAAGTTTTATCTTATCTTGGTTTGGCTTTATAACAGCTACTATTTACGTTATGTACTTGGTTCTTTTTTGTATTCTTTGGAGTACTAATAGAATCATTACTTATAATATTCCTGATTTTCTTCTCCAGAATATCTCTCTTTTTGATTTTGTGACTTATTCTTCTGCTGCTCTATTCTTAGGAACTATTGCTTTTAACCCAATAGCTCAGAGATTCTTACATCCAGAAACAAATGATGTTTTATTAGGAGCAGTTATTGGGTTTATTGCTTTTCCAGCCTTAATATTAATCAATCAAAATATTTCCAGAATGTCTATCCAGGATCAAGATATTAGAGAATTATACACAATCATTAACTGTTTATTCGTTTCTGCTATTTTTTTGATATTTTCATGGAGGGATTTGTTCTCTCAACTTGGAGAAGTAATCTTCACTGTTATTTCAGAGATAGGTTTGAATTATGATTTTTTGCGGTATGGCTACAATTGGGCATTTTTGGGTTACTTATGGATTGGGATTGTAAGTATTACCACAGTTAGGATATTTCAGACCAATATAATTCGATCAAGCTCAAATTTCATTCTGGTTATGTTCTTTCCATCCACAATGTATGTCTACCTTGCACTCAAAGATGTGACAAACTCAATCCATCTGTTATTTGTATTTATTGGATATATTCATTTAATAATCATGTGGTTCCTTTTTACTACAAGAGAAGAGGTAATAGGTCAACCTACATTTAATGAACATCTTATGTTCATTCCTGGTATTGCATTACTCCAGATAATAGGAAACTCTCTGATCGTGAGAACAATTACAGATTGGAATATCATATTAACCATCATCATGAACTTCCTATTACCTTTTTCAATAGGATTTCTCATGGTTGTCCGAAGAAATATTCATCACTTAGTTGACAGTTATCTTATTGTCTCTACTTCGATTTTTACAGTTTTACAATTCTTCTACTTAGACCCCAGCCAACAAGGTAACGCCTGGCTTCTTCAACTCACCTTTTTAGCGATTGGTCTAATTTATCTATATGCTAGGATATATTTCGGAAAAGAGCAGTTACAATCTGTTAGCACATCACATTCAATCTTAAAATTTATACTCCCAACACTTAGATTCTCAAATAAAGCTCAAATGGGTATTAATCTCCTTGTTCTTTGTGTTTTGGGGTTGATCAGCAACACTTTGTGTTTTGTATTCTTCCCTACTACTTGGAGTCCTACAATAGTATTTCTAATATTTGATTCAATAGCTATTATCCCAATGGTGTTTGCAATAACGCTTTTAGGGATTAACTCACGAGTAGCTGTAGTTAATACTCTTACATTGTATTCAAGCGGAATTATCCTTCGATTACCATTGATGAGTGCCTATGGATCGATAATAACATACCTAACATTACCTATTTTGACGGATTATAACATCCATCTCTTTATCGGGCTTTCGTTCCAGGTGATTTTGCATTGTTTTTTGATTATGTTTATTAAATCAGAGATATTTACAGTTTCTTCCACTACTAATTGGCAATTCGAGCTTAAAGGTCGTAAAACATGGCCGCAAGATTCTCTTCGGATAATGCTTGTACTAAATCCTATCGTTTTCTATTTTCTTGCCTCGGAACTAGCATTAAGAATAAGTGAGATCCTTGTTATAACAGATATATTACCTCTGATTATGGCTAGTTTTTCAATCCTCATTGCAATTTATTTTGTCAGTACACCAAAATTTAAAATTCCTTTAATCGTCAGTGACAGTGGTTTATTGTTTTCTGTTAGTATTGCTTGGCTATTTACGATTTCTTCTCTTGATCTATTCTTGATCTATTTCACAACAGCAGCAACAGCTTTCATTTGTATCCTCTATGGATTTTGGATTAATAAAAGAGAATGGCGGATCTTGGGAATACTTTTTATTGCATCTAGCTTGGTATATAGTGCAATCCAAATCGCGACCCTTGGCGAGGATATACAAATAATTCTGGGTTTATTATTATTAGGTATCATCTCAGTCGTGATAGGTTTCGTTTATTCAAAGTTTGCTAGCCGTTTCGTGGCCAAAGAGAATAGCGAGAAAGATATTTCTGTTATTAGCGAGAGATAAGATTAATTAAAAGAATAGAGTGAAAGTTATTAGCTAATTATATGCTTAATACCTTTTTACAAACATTGCTAACTCTTTTCCTCAAATAACACCTCACTTTCGTAATGAGTTGTGTATTAGCTTAGTCAGAAAAGATTTTCAGGTATTCTTAATTTAATAATCCAGATACCTGAATTAAAACGGTTCCATAGTTTGGAGATTGATGCAATATGTCAGACGTAGTAGAAACCAAAAATGTTCAAGTTACATCCGACAATATTTTTGAAATTATCAACAACCGCAGATCAATTCGTAAATTCACAGAAAAGCCCATAACAGAAGATGTTTTGGATAATTTATTAAGCGCTGGGATTCGAGCACCTTTTGCTGCTCAACTGTACAGCATAGTGTACACTCGTGACCCAGAAAAGATGAAGAAGCTGAAAATTGGAGTTTATTCTTCCACACAGCTTTTAATGATTTTCTTTGTAGACTTTCGGAAAATAGAGAAGATTATTACACAAAGAAACTATAGTTATGATTATGATGACGGGATGCTCTTATGGTTGGGCCTTCAAGACGCTTCATTAGTAGCAGAAAATGTAACTCTTGCAGCAGAGGCATATGGACTCGGATCGGTGCTTCTAGGCGCTGCTCCTTTACAAGCAGATCTTATTGCAGAAGTTTTTAATATTCCATCAAGAGTATTCCCTGTAGTAGGATTATGTGTAGGTTATCCTGACACTACTTTTGAAACAGATGTTAGACCCCGATATCCATTGAAATACACTGCTTTTGAAGATGTTTATGTTGATCTTTCGGAAAAAGAAATCCAGGATTGTATGAAAGCTATGGATGAAGGGTATATAACTCAAGGATACTATATCAAATTACAGGCAAAAGTCCCCCTGAAGAAAGGAACAGACACTATTGGCTATGACAAGTATTCTTGGTCAGAGCATCAAAGCAGGAAATATTCTCAAGGAAGTTGGAGAAAAGAACCGATACTCGCTATTCTTAAACGACATGGCTTTGATCTTGATTAATCCCAACCCTTATCACCATATAGTCATTGAGGTCTCTCAAGATGAATGATGAGGATTTTCATATTGTGGCTGATTATCACCAGAAGGAACTTATGCCTGTGGTTTGGATAGGAATCCTTGGTTTAACAATTGTTAGTGTAATCCTTTCTTTAGGTTTGATTTTGGTAAAAAATTCGTTGAGTCTTCCAGTTGTTTTTTTAACAACCCAATTTACTTTCTGGGATCTTACTTTCATTATGATTTTATTCTTTATTGGTGTATTCCTGTTTCATGAATTGCTTCATGCAATCACAGCTTGGATATTTCATATCCCGACCAAATTTGGCTGGGGAATGATGGGCAAACTCGTTCCTTACTTTTCTGTTTCTTTAAAGAAGCCAGTGAATAGACAGCAATTCATATGGATTACAATAATGCCTAATTTAATAATCAACGTTTTATTGGCCATTCTCATCTTGGTTACAGAAGGGGAGATTATTTTTCCTTTTTTTGTGATGTTATTAATCACACACATCGCAGGCGGTGGAGGAGATGCAGCGTTGCTTTATACAGTGTTTAAATATCCACCAACAATTCTCTTGAATGATCTAGGACTACAACTACAAATTCTCTCAAAAGATGATTTAGAAAAAAAACCATTAATCAATCAAGATTCTCCTTTCGTAAGAGTGTTTCGCGAGAATCCTGGGATTTTGAATTTCTTAGGCCTTTTTATTTTGGTATTTATCGTGGTAAGTGTATTGGCTCCTTTTCTTGAATTACCACTACGAGCCTTACTAGGCTATGATCCAAATTTTTTTGTTGTTTATGAAGATATCACTGAAACAAGCTTCACTATTCGTCCAAATTTCGTTAATTGCTTTATCTCCAGCATTATTTTCGCTTCAACGATCTGGATTATCCGAAAAAGTATATCAAAATTCGAAAAGAAGTAATTTATCTGATTATGAATTTTATACCTTCACTGCTATATAAAATTTAAAATGTTCATTTTTTCAGTAGAATAGGCTGGGTAAGAACAATGGTTGAATGCTCCAATTGTAATACAGTTGTGAATAAAAGCGATATATTCTGTTCAAACTGTGGACTCAACTTGCTTACAAATACTGTTGTCAGTCAAGCTAGAGAAGTAATTGATAAACCAATGGATTTGGATCTTAATACTATAACACGATTTCAACACTTAGAAGCGCGAATAGAGAGTTTACAAGGCATTTCACACGAGCTTTTACAACAGCGAACTTATCTTAATAACTTAAAAAATTCCTTAACAACAGCACAGGAAAGATTGAGGACTCTCGCATATCAGCGAAAGAAAGAGCATCGAGATGTGGAAAAACTCGAAAAAATGAGCGTAACATCTTTTGTGGCTAGAGTAAAAGGAAAGAAAGAACAACAACTAGAGAAAGAAAAGATGGAATACTTTGATGCACTCAATAAAGAAGAAGCTGCAGCGAAAGAATGCCAAAAATTGACAACATTAATCTCTCAAACTCAGGACCAAGTTAATCAACTAGAAGATCTAGTACGAGAAAAGAGAAAGCTTGAAAAGGATTTAAAAGAGCTAATTCATGAAGTATGCGAAGGTGTTGCTGACCCAGTTGAAGATGAAATCGAACGCAGATTAGCAAAACTAGAAAATGAAATAGGTCCTATAACCAATCAGCGTTCACGAATTTTTCGAGCAAAAAACCATTTGGAACATGCTATTGATGACCTAAACTTTGCCTTAGATGCATTAAATAGTGCATCAGGGTATTCGACTTGGGATACTTTTTTTGGTGGAGGAATGTTTGTAGATTCAATAAAGCATTCAAGGATGTCCGAAGCACGAAATCGTGTCCATAATGCTCAATACAGTCTCCAACAAGCTAGACATGAATACCCAGACATGCCATATTTAGGAGGAGGAGCTCATGTTGAAGAATTGTCGTTTTTTTGGGATGGTTTCATGGATAACATTTTTTCTGATTTCTCCTCAAGAGGTAAGATACATAGATCAAGAGAGTCTGTTCGCCAAGCTTTACACGACGCTTCTAATGCGTTAAATTGGTTAGGAACTAAACTAAATAACGTTAATCAACAGTTTACTGACCTTAACCAAAAAATTGATGAAACTAAAAAGAATTTATTTGAAGAACGGAAAAGAATGATTTTAGATGCAATCGGAAAACACTAAACAAGTGATTGATTTATTCTTCATTATTCAATTCTTTTATTTTCAACCAGTCTTCTATTAACAGATCCATCATCAGATCGTCTAAGAAAATACCTTCTATATAGTCCGCTTTCCTCCGGTAACCAATTTTAGTAAAACCAAGATTCTCATAACAGGCAATTGCTCGCTGGTTGTTTGCAAATACCTTTAATTCCAGACTTAACAAGTTTAATGTAGTAAAAGCATAATCAATTAGTAATACTAGCGATTCTGTTCCTAACCCTCTGTTTCTGTAATTTGGATTGAATATTCCAATACTTATATCTGCTCTCCTACTGATATTGTTTAAGATCTTTAATTGTGTATATCCGATCAGCTTAGCTTCGTCTTTAACCTCTATAGCGAATGTATAAACTTTTCCTTGTCTTCTCTCTTGCCATGTTTTTTGAATCCAGTCTAGGCATTCTTCCTTAGATTGTGGAATTATTCGACCACTATAGTTCAGGAATTTCATACTATTGCTGTGAACGAGTATTTCATCTGCATCTCCCAGATCCAACCCTCGCAAAATAACATGTTTTCCGACAATCAACCTAATCTTCCTGCCTCTTTCAATACATAGAGTGCATCTACAGTTACAAACTCATTCATACGCGTCTTGCCTGTACCACCCCAGTTCACAAGTGATCTCCCGCTTCTTTTGGTGTTTGTAGTGACTTGGTAATACTTTATCTCAGCTGGAAAACCTTCATTTGGCAGCTGTTTTGATTCTAATAAATCCAAGGCATCATTACATCGATCATCGCTAATAAAACCTCCTTCAGCCATGACTTTAAGTCCAAAGAGAATGTCGAAATGCCAATAGCAGGGATAATGCAGTTTAACGAAATCTTGCTTAATCGTCCTTCCATCTTTCTGTCGTTTGTACATTCTTCTTTTAAGAAAGATTTCTGCAGCAGATCTTGCGATGTCACGAGAACGTTCATTGCCCGTCATTTTGGCATGGAGAGCTAAAGCTCTTAGTGGGATAAGTGATTCCATGAAGGACGAATGTATGGCTTTAGGATTCTTATCACAATTCCATCCTCCATCAGGCCACTGCCATTGATGAAGTCGTCTTGCTAGCTCCTCAGTTCGTTCGTCAGCTAAGCCAAGCGATAGAGTGGAGAAAATTGCGTTACCTTCTTGAGAAGCACATCTTCTGACTCGTCCATCAATAGATTTTATCCTTTTTTCATGGTGGTTTGATAACAACCACTCATAAATTTGATCTCTCAAAGGTATTAGGGATTTATCTCCAGGTGGATATCCAATGTCCGCTAAGCTTGTCAATACCCAATGAGCACCAGACCACTTTTTATAAGCATGAAATTTAATCTTACCGTCCTCATCTCTCTCCGAAAGAAGTTTCTTTACCCTCTGAGAGGTTTTTATTTCCTGACGAAGCTTTTGTATTTCATCTGATTCTAAATCTTCGCCTAAAATGTTTACCCTGGCCTTGAATCGTATCGATGGGTCATCAGAATTGACAAGTTGATTAATTATACTATCCATTCTTAGAACTCCTGTAGAATAATATAAAGGAACATATTTTTAGAAAATTAGAGAAAGACATGTTAAAGCTCCCTCGCATTTCTGGAACTCACTCATTTCTAAGGATATCACTTCAAAACCAGCATTGTGTATCATCATTTGTGCTTTTGGGAAACCTTTAGGCATCAATACAGTATTATCTATTGTCAAAGTATTAGCTGCATAGCTTTCGTCACTCTCTACAACTAGAATATTGAAATCTTTCAAGCGTGGATTAGTAATAAATTTTTCAGTTGCGATCATCACGTTATTTTCAAGATAAGTGACATAACTTTTAAGATGTATAATATTGGGATCAGGCCATTTTTCTACTGATACATCAAGCCATTTTTCCATTTGACTAATACCAGCAGTGTTGGTTCGCTGGGTTACTCCACAAATCAAATAATCTGTGAGATGAATGACGTCCCCTCCTTCGATTGTCGCTGGTGAGATTGCTCTTTTCGTCTTCAGATAATCGTTTAGGGCTTCTTCCACAGCTAATTCCTCTCCACGACGATTTAGCACCCCCATACGCGTGATAAGTGCCTTTTTATCATGAATAACAGCATTATCTTCCACAAAACACGAATCAGGACGCTCATCATCCCGAGGTAAATAAATTACTTCTAACCCAAGCTCAACTAAAGTTTTACAATAGTTCTGGTGTTGTGTTCGTGCAAGAGAGACACTAATAGAATTACGAAGAGGATGAGAAGTGATACATCTAGGAAAAGCGGCTCCTGGTTCTCGTACTAATGCAAGTCTTTGTCTCATCTTTTTCTTCATCCAATTTTGGTTTGTTCATAGCTCATTTATCTTTTCTTTGCATCTCAATTTATTCATTATATGGAGCTTGGTTTTTTTAATAAAATAATCCGAGTTACAACTTTCTATACTCAAAATACTTAAAGGTGATAAAAGATTTTATGATTAGTTGATATTAGAATTAAAATCGTTGTTAGGGATGAGTAAAATGAAAAACGATCAAGAGATTCGAGCAAGTTATCCATCAACTAAAAAGGAAATAGTAACAGAGGACATACACGGGGTGACCATTAAGGATCCATTTCGCTGGATGGAAGACCCAGAGAAAAAAGAAGTAATTTCTTGGATCGAGATTCAGAACAAAATCACGAGAGATGTACTAGATGAAGTGGAAGAGAGGGAAACATTTCGAAAACGTTTAGAACAATTACAGTATCGAGACGAAGTTGTTAAAGTAAAAGAAAGCGAATCTGGCTTATTTATTTTAAAAAAACAACCAAACAAAGAACAACCTGTTTTGTATTTTCGTGGAAGGGATCGTAGCATCGATGATGACAGGAATCTAATAGATGTTAATGAGATAGATCCAACGGGTTTAACTTCATTGGATTATTTTTTCCCTAGTTTTGATGGGAAACTACTCGCATATGGACTGTCAGAGGGAGGCTCTGAATGGGCAATTCTTTACATCATGGATGTTAATACGGGAGAAAACTTAGAAGAAAAAATTGAAAGAGCAAAATGGTCATCTGTCCAATGGAAACGTGATAATTCAGGCTTTTATTATACACGATTTCCGACTCCTGGAGAAGTTCCTGCTGGAGAAGAGGTGTTTGGTTCTCATGTCCGTTTCCATCAAATTGCTACACAACCTGATCATGACCCAATTATCTTCGAAAATCCTGAAAGACCTCAGGAGTATCCTTATCCTACGCTTGCTCCAGATGAATCTTTTATGATCGTTCACTGTTCGAGATTTACTTCGTCGGATCTCTACCTGATCGATTTAACGATGAATCCCCCTCAGAAAAAACCAATTGTGACTGATAGTAAATGGTTGTTAAGACCTTTTATTGGGGAAAATCAGGTCTTCATTGTGAGTAACCATGAATCACCAAATTTTGGATTATATAACACAACAAAAAAGGCCTTAACAATTGAAACATGGAAAACAACTCTAAATCCACAAAAGGATATTCTGCAAGATATTCAGTTAGTTATGGACAAAATAATGGCGTTGTGGCTCACAGATGTAAAAAGTAAGATTACTTTACATCACCTTGATGGATCACTGATTAAGGAAATTCCCATCCCGAAGATAGGTACAGTAGATCCTGCTAGATTTGGAGGTGGGATGAGTGGAGGGATAGAATTTGAGAATGTTTTCTTCAATTATATGTCTTTTTTTCAACCACCGATTACATTTAACTACAATATTCCATCTAACGATCTTTTAGTTTTCTTTAAACCAAACTTAAAGCTAGATCAAGACCAATATACTATTACTGAGGCCAGGTATGCATCCAAAGACGGAACTAAAGTTCATTTGTTTATTGTTCATCCAAAAATGATAACATTAAATGGAACTAATGCAACAATCCTTTATGGTTATGGTGGGTTTGGGGTTAGTCACACTCCATTTTTTAGTCCTGCTTTCTTACACTGGGTAGAAAATGGCGGCGTTTTTGCAGTTGCAAACATCCGAGGGGGAGGTGAACATGGTGATGAATGGCACAAGATGGGAAATCTAAGCAATAAGCAGAATGTATTTGATGATTTCAGTGCAGCAGCGGAATATCTAATTCATAAACGTTATTGTACTAGAGAGACTCTTGGAATTATGGGGGGAAGTAATGGTGGACTACTGGTTGGTGCTGTGGCTGTCCGACGACCAGAGTTATTTTCAGCTGTTTATTGCGCTGTACCCCTGTTAGATATGCTTCGTTATCACAAATTTTCGATTGGGAAAACATGGATCCCTGAATATGGGGATCCAGAAAACCCGAAACATTTTGAGTGGCTTTTTGCCTATTCTCCTTATCATAATGTCAAAGAAGAGGGACAATATCCAGCAATATTCTTCAAAACTGCAGTAAATGATAGTCGAGTTGATCCTGCACATGCTTTGAAAATGACTGCGCTCATGCAGAATATTTCCGATAATACTAACCCAATAATATTGTGGGTCGAGTCAGCAGCGGGTCATGGAGTAGGAAAATCAATCAAAAAGATAATTGAAGAAGGAACTGATATATTATCCTTTTTTCACTGGAGATTGAAACCTTAATCCCTTTGTTTAGTTACTCGAGATAAAAGATGTCGGTATGAATTAAATAGGAACTAGTAAAGACGATGGGTGAAAACACTTTGGACGGATTCGATTTAATCATTAAGAATGGGAGAGTCATTGATGGAGCGGGAAACCCTTGGTATCGTGCCGATGTAGGAATAAAAGATGGAAAAATAGTGAAAATTGGATGTTTGGTTAATACAACAGCTTTCAAGGAAATTGATGCAAGTGGTATGGTGTTAGCACCAGGTTTCATCGATATTCATAGTCATTCGGATTTCGCCCTCCCATTTGACCCCCGTCTTGAGTCAACCATACGACAAGGAATCACAACAGCTGTGATAGGAAACTGCGGTGATTCTCTTGCACCAATTAACGAAGAAAAATTAGATATGTTTGAAAAATTAGCGAATATGTTCTCACCAGCTGGGGAGAGAATAGATTTCACCTGGCAAACATTTGAGGAATATCTTTCAGATTTGGTAGAAAAAAGATGTTCCACGAATATTGTACCACTTGTTGGATTTGGAACTATACGTGTAGCTGGTGGACCAGGTTTTGAAGACCGTGCTCCAACCGCTGAAGAACTTGAACAAATGAAGACATATATAAACGAAGCCATGCAGTCAGGCGCATTTGGGATGAGTACAGGACTCATTTATTCCCCCCAAGTATATGCTAAAACTGAAGAAATCATCGAACTTGCAAAAGTTGTAGCAAAATATGGTGGGCTTTATTTTTCCCACATAAGAGGTGAGGGTGCAACAGTAGTAAAAGCA
Organism: Candidatus Hodarchaeota archaeon; assembly: GCA_016839625.1. Taxonomy (GTDB): domain Archaea; phylum Asgardarchaeota; class Heimdallarchaeia; order Hodarchaeales; family Hodarchaeaceae; genus Hodarchaeum. Next base: position 1,476 of record JAEOTY010000390.1, on the reverse strand, counting down.
GTGAAGGAATTAATCGAAATTGTTGAGAAATCGGGTTGCAGGGGTGGACAAATCGCACACCACAAAGTTTCAGGGCCTCCTTACTGGGGAGTTAGTAAAGAAACATTACGTCTCATTGAGGAAGCAAATACGAGAGGGTTGAATATAAATTGTGACCAATATCCATATAATAGAGGAATGACATCACTTATAACCGTTCTTCCGCCGTGGGTACACATTGGAGGGATTGAGGAGATTCTAAAACGCTTAAAAGACCCCGAGGATCAAGACCGTATAAGGAAAGATATTTCTGAAGGTATAGAAGGTTGGGAAAACTGGCTAAAAGACCTAGGTGGAGATCGAATCTTTATAGCAACTGTAAAAACAGATACTTGGAAAAGTGTTGAAGGAAAAAATCTAGCTGAAATCACTACTTTAAAGGATAAAACTGATGTTTTTAACACACTCTTTGATTTGCTTGTAGATGAGAAAGGGGAAGTCTCAATTCTAATTGAAAGCATGGGTGAAGATGACATCCGTCGAATTATGACTGGAAGATATACAATGGTTGGTACTGATGGGTGGGGAGTATCTCCGACTGGCCCTCTTGGTCATGGGAAACCTCATCCACGTTTTTACGGGACATACCCCCGAATTTTAGGAAAATATGTCCGTGAGGAGGGATTGTTATCAATAGAGAATGCTATAAGGAAGATGACAAGTTTTCCAGCCCAAAAACTAGGACTATTTGATCGTGGTCTATTATGTGAAAGAATGTGTGCTGATATCGTTGTTTTCGACCCTACAAAAGTAAAGGATAATGCAACATATCAGAATCCGCACCAGTTTCCAACTGGCATTTACTATGTCTGTGTTAATGGAGAAATTGTTGTAGAAAACGGACAACAGACTGTCAAACTACCTGGTAGGATCCTAAGACGTAATGTATCTTCAGCTAGTATGTAATCTGTATGTAACAGAGACTACTAAGTCCTTACTAAGGATAGTCAATTTTACTGTCTTTTTTCTAGAATACTTAATACACCGCTCGCAGCAAACACCATTAATTCGAAAACTTTGTAAGATTCAATGATATTCTTTGTAGTATATTCTACACTCAAACCATCGATTCTGTCGACCGTTGGTAATAACTCTGCTATATCAGCAAATGTACTAACATGAAAAGTAATTTGAGTTTTCACCGGTTCTTCTACTTTTAGAGGTTTGACTTTCTTCTCTCTAAAATTCATCATTGCTCTCTTAACAGCTTCTCTTAATTCTTTCTCAATTACGCCCATACTTGGACTTTTAGCAGAAACTCTACTCAAAGAATGCTTGAAAGCGACAGTTTCGACCCAAGGTGTAAAGCGTTTAACATCATCCTCGATAAGTTGAGCATCACCAGCCACGAGTATTGATGGTACATTGTAGTGACCTGCTGCGTAAGCATTAAGAAGAAATTCACTTACAGCAACACCATTCACCTCAACTTTGTTA
>JAEOTY010000050.1 GCA_016839625.1 Candidatus Hodarchaeota archaeon | reverse complement strand
GAAAAAGTTGAAGTTCAAGATTTTGTAGGCTTAAAGTTTACCTTAGGGGATGAATATTTAGTAGCTGCAACATTCCGACCAGAAACTATTTATGGAGCAACTAACATTTGGATACATCCGACTGCTACCTACAAGCGAATTGAGATAGATGGAGAAGTATGGATTGTATCTTCTGAAGCAGAAAAAAAACTCCAACTACAAAATCATAAAATAAAGGTCAAGGATGAATTTTCTGGATCTGAATTAGTAGGACAGGAAGCTTTTGCCCCTCGTATCACCGATCGTCCTTTACCAATATTACCAGCTACATTCGTTGATCCTTCTCATGCGTCTGGAGTGGTTTATTCTGTACCTGCTCATGCTCCTTACGATTATATTGCTTTAAGAGATCTACAAAGAGACCCGTCTCCCCTGAACTCATATAGCGGATTGGTAGAAAAAGTTAAAGAATTAAAACCAATTGCTCTAATCACTCTAGACTCTTATGGAGAATTTCCTGCAGTAGAGATCTGTGAGAAAATGGACGTAAAAGATCAGCACGATGTCGAAAAATTAGAGTTAGCGACTCAAGAGATATACTCTACTGAGTTTTACAATGGAATAATGATGGATAATACTGAAGAATTCGTAGGTATGAAGGTTGAACAAGCTAAAGACAAGGTAGCAGAGGTATTAAAATCTGAAGGTCGCGCTAGTTCTTTTTATGAAGTTTCACGCCCGGCAATTTGTAGATGTGGTGGTGAAATATCAGTTGCAGTATTACCTGACCAATATTTCCTGCATTATGGTAATCCAGAGTGGAAGGCAGTTGCACGACGTGCACTAGATCAAATGACCATTACACCCAAGAAATACCGTAAATCGTTTGAAAGTACTTTTAACTGGTTAGATCGCCGCCCTTGTGTGAGAAAACGTGGATTGGGAACCGAATTTCCGTTAACTAAAGGTGAAGGATGGATAATCGAATCGTTGTCAGATTCTGTTATTTATATGGCTTTTTATACCATCATACATCACATTCACGAAAATAAAATATCTCCCGATCAATTGTCTTTAGGATTTTTTGATTATATCTTCTTAGGTAAAGGAGACGTTTGGGAGCTTTCTGAAGATACAAAGATTGATCCAGATCTTCTAGATACAATGAAGGAGGAATTTAACTACTGGTACCCAAATGATCTACGTCATACAGCTATTGCTCATATTAGTAATCACTTATCCTTTGCTATCTTCCATCATGCTATTATTTTCCCTGAAAAACATTGGTTACCAAGTTTCTCATTGAATGAACTATTGATCCGTGAAGGGGAAAAGATGTCAAAGTCTGCAGGAAATACGATTCCAATTGCTCATCTACCTAAGAAATATTCAGTTGATGTGACTAGATTATATCTAGTTTCAGCTGGTTCTGCAGACACCGTGTTAAATTGGACAGAAGAGGGGGTAACAACACTTGTATCTCGTATTCGTAAGTTCTGGACCATTAGTAATTCAATCATTAACAAATCATCTAAAAAACCTCTTAACTTGGAGACCACATCATTTATGACTCGTGCATTTGTGTCAACTTGCTTACAACATTTGAAAGATGCGATTGAGCAGTTAGAGGCGTTGGATGGCCGTGGTTATGTCTCGCACGGTTTTCATTTAATGTTACGAGACATAGAATTCTATCTCAAAACGTCAGAAAGCATTCCAGAAGAGGAAAAATACTCTGCATTATATTTCATTATGGATCCCTGGATTGTTGTACTTTGTGCTGTGATACCTCATATCTGTGAAGAGCTAAACGAACGGATGGGTAATTCTGAGTTTTGTTCTCTACGTTTGATACCCTCCATCGATGTCCCAGCAGAAGGCGCGATGTTACATCAACAGATGTCCTATATCAATAACTTAATAGAGGACATCCAATCCATTATAGAATTAAAACGAACGGATCCAGTACGTATCTCCATCTATATCGCCCCAGAATGGAAACAAAAACTATACTCCTCGATTAATGATATTTTAGGTGATGGAGCATTTGACACGGGTAAAATCATGGGTCAACTAAAGGTAATACCTGAATTTTCCTCTAAGATGAAAATGATTGCAAAAGAAATACAAAAGGTTCGAGGAGATGCAAAAATATTCCGACAAGATATTTTGGGTTCACAAAAGGAGTTGGAAGCGATTGAAGGATATAAAGATCATCTAGCATCAATATTCAGATGCCCTATCTCTGTTTATATTTCTGAAAAGGATACATTTGATGATCCAATGAATCGAGCTCCTAGGGCTCAACCCACAAAACCAGCACTTTACATTGAACTCTAAAATACTGTTTGTATGGATTGGATCTTCTATTTAAAATAATTTTAATTTGAGAATTCCTTTCTGTGAATATTAAACTCTATCAAAGTATTATATTGTGGTTAATAAGATGAGTGATAGAATCTTGAAGGAGGCGAATAATAATATCCTTCCAAAGCCAGTCAATATAATGCTTTAATCAAAGTGTTTGTATAAGTAAAAAAATATATCACAAAAAGAAAATAGAATAATTAGGAGTAAATAACAATGAATTTTCCTACTAATCCAATGTATAG
>JAEOTY010000389.1 GCA_016839625.1 Candidatus Hodarchaeota archaeon | reverse complement strand
ATAATCTCAGATATTCATGCAAATCTAGATGCTCTAAGGGCTGTACTTACGGATATCCATTCTCAAGGAGTAACTAGGATCTTTTGTCTGGGAGATCTTGTTGGGTATTATACTCAACCAATTCCAGTCGTTCACCTTACTTTAGCAAAGTGTATAGTGGTGATTAAAGGGAATCATGATCATGCAGCAGCACTGGGTGTGGTTCCTGAACATTACCGTGAAGACTCATTTCAACCCCTTGATTGGACTAATCAGAATTTAACAATTCGAGAAAGAAGAATTTTACACTCACTACCAATTATGCATACTGAGAGATTTGCAAAGACAAATAAGAAGATAATGCTAATTCATGGAGGACCAGAATATCCTTTGGATCAGTACATCTTTCCTGAAAATCAGGATGACCTTGACTCCACTTTTGAGTTCATGAAACTTATCGAAGTAAGTTTTTTATTCCTCGGTCATACACATGTCCCCTTTAAAGTGGAAAAAGAGGGATTATTGATCTGTAATCCTGGTAGTGTCGGACAACCACGAGATGGAGATCCGAGAGCGTCATATATCCTTTTTGATACTGTATCAGAGGAAATAGAAATTCGTCGTGTTGCCTATGATCCAACATCGACTATTAATGGGATTAAAAAACACCATTTTTCTACCGAATTAGCGGAACGATTACTAACAGGAGAGTGAAACCAGAATGGATACGAAAAAAAGTAGTGAACTGGCCCAATCGGTTAAAATCATTTTAATTGGTGATGGAGGCACTGGTAAGACTTCTTTAGTAAATCAATTTGTCCACAGGAAGTTTTCGAGTATATATAAAACCACCATTGGAGTTGACATTACTCCATACCAAGTTTTAGTGAAGGATACTGGGAAAATCATCCGATTCGTGATATGGGATATGTCTGGTCAAACTCACTTTGAACAATTTCGTTCTCGCTTCTATACTGGATCCAGTGGAGCAATAGTAGTCTACGATCTAACAAATGCCTCGTCATATTTGAATATACAAACGTGGATAAAAGAATGTCGTAATGCCTGTAACAAGACGATTCCTATTACTTTGATGGGAAATAAAGCCGATCTCGATGAACTTATCATTTTAGAAACCCAACAACCTAAGACTGAATTCCCAGCAGTCTTGACCAGTGCAAAAAACAATTGGAACGTGGATAAAGCCTTTTTCTCATTATTTGAAGCAATCATTGGTCAAAAGCTAGAAAAAATCGAGGAACAATCCACCGAAACTACTCACATATCATATGACCATAAATCTGGTTCTTAAGTTTAAATCAAAGAATGATTAAAAGTTTGATGAAGGGGAATATATGACCACGATTTATAATCCTTCACATTATCCAAGTAAAATGGCCTTTACTATTATAGAATACCTGCAGAACATTAATAAAAAAATAAAAATAAAAATTTTAGATATTGGATGTGGAGAAGGACGTGATGATCTTTATTTGGCTCAGAATTTAAAAAATAGACGAATAATCGGTATTGATCCTTCTAAAGAAGCAATTCAGAGAGCTAAAGCAGCTCTATTAGGAGAAAATGATATTGAATTCCATTGTATTGGTTTTAAAGAATTAAATGAAAAAGATCAATTCGATGTTATTCTAAGTTCTGGTGTTTATCACTTTTTCAATAAAGTCGAGCGAGAACTCTTTAGAGAAAAAATCAAGAAGCTTCTAAAGCCACAAGGGTGGTTCTTTCTTAGTACTCTTTCTAGCAATGATAAACAATATTATGGCAAAGGAACGCCTGTCCCCAATGATCTCAATTCCTTTAAGGGTATAACTTATCTTCATTTTGCCAGTAAATCTGAAATCATGGAAGAATTTAATTTTCTAAAAATAATAGAAATTCATGAATACTATCATAAGAATTATCCAACTGATACTGACTATCATACAATGTGGATGGTAGTTAGTCGTTGTTAAAAATTTGAAAGTTATTAGACCATTCCCCACACTATCTTCGGAAATTAAAAAAGAAAAAACTAATTCTCCGAAATGTATGGGAATTCCTAAAAACAATACCTGCAATTACTGTTCGACTATTTCAAAGTATGAAAAACATTATCCTATTAGAGAAGGGATCTTTAGTGTCGAAAAAAAAGTTTTAAGATGTTCTTGGCATTCTCAATTTCAATGTTCACAATGTAAGAAGTTTCATCATTTTAGCTGGTTATTCTGGTGTCCAAACAAGGAAATACTTATTTGTGGAGATTGTAATCCCCCAGAACTCGTTCCTGTGGTTTTTTGGAACACAACCTATACTTATGGATTCAAATGTCCAAATTGTGGAAAAATTCATCATGATCTGTATTATTCGGAGTTTCTGGGAGTTCATCCGTGGCAGGAAGAGGAACAGAACACAATAAGGTGTATTTCAAACGATCTCTCTAAAAGTAATAAGTGGTATCCTGGGGAATCTCGAGAGGGTAAAAAAATATCACTTGAAGAAGCCTTGCGAATACCAAATCGTGTATCATATATTAGAAAGAGAATAGGGACCGTTAAATTTCATTCTGAACTCATCAGTGAGGAACAAATGAGACAATCAGAAGTTCATCAGCAGTGGGAACAAACAAGTAAAGAATGGTTGAATCTAATTGACCAAGTATCTCCAGATGATAAAGGAGACATTAATAGACAACTTATCATTGATCCGGCTATGTGGAAACTTATTGGGGATGTTGACGGGTTAAGAGTCCTTGATGCTGGTTGTGGGAATGGATACTTTTGTAGAATACTTGCTCAAAGAGGAGCAATTGTTACGGGTGTAGACCATTCAGAATCATTAATTGTATATTGCCAAAAGAAAGAAAAAGAACAAAAATTAGGGATAATATATTTCGTCTCCAGTTTGGATAGTTTACCAATGATTGAAGATCAATCCTTTGATCTTATCATATCCAACATAGTGTTCATTGATGTTTTGCCTTATAAAAAAGCATTAGAAGAACTAGCAAGGGTTTTAAAGTCTTCTGGACGTTTTCTTTGGTCTAATCTTCACCCAATTTTTGCTCGGATAACTAATACAATGTATAGATTACCTTTTGACACCGTGAGAAATGAGGAGAGGATAGGTATGTTAATTGATCGGTATTTTGATACAGGAGGAACATTAATCTCCTGGGGAAACATGAAACCTATTTGGCAATTCGATAGAACATTATCTGAATATTCTACAGCCTTGAAACAAGTAGGATTTGTTATTCGGGAAATTGTAGAGCCTAAACCCGATATTAATGTAATCAAAAACCACCCTCGTGAACTTGCCTTCGATGCAGATAGAATCCCTTATTTCATTATTTATGAGTGTATAAAGCATCCACGAGTAAAGCAGAAGCTTCTGTAAAGCTGACTGTAAGAAGATTCCGTTCACGTTTGAAAGTATATCCAATAATAGATATAGGGAGGAAAAGGTACAAATGAAGTCTTTGCCAATTTTCTTTCCCAGCGAGCTTTCTCATCACGGACATTTAATTTTCTTGGAAAGGCTTCGTTTTTCTTATATAACCGTTTAAGACCCATCATCTCTTATTCTGTGTAGATTTAGAACATCATTCCTTATTATCACAGAACTTTAGTATCTTCTTTAAACTTGGCAATGGTTTCACGAAACATGCGAAAAATGGGATGAAATTAAGATATTTGTGTCCATACTAGTAAAGGATAGCAATTATATAGCGAAGACGTTATTAATCATTTTCAATCCAATCGTTTGCATTAATGAAAACGTGAAACAATCTTATTCCGAAATTCGCGAATGTCTCGGAGGAGGATTTCCGAGTTGTGAGTTGTAATGATAAACTTGAACTCCATTCGGTAACTGAGGTCAAATAGGAAAAATTCTGGTTTGTATCCAAAAATTCCTGCATAGACATCACAAACCTCTTGGATTTTTTGTTTTGCAGTTTTCAAATTGCCAATGGGAGCTCCCCAGACAAAGGTGTATCGTACAACTTCTTCCTCAATTAAATCTAAGGCAAATGTCTTGAGACTCCCTATCCGTGATTGTTGTTTCTGGAGGTCACGAGCTTCCCGTCTTCCAATTCGACGTTCCACTTTTTGTTTGTAAATAATCATATTGGTTGTTAAAAACTTCTGGTTGGGAATATAATGATAAATATCATTAACAGTTCGAATTTTAGTGTAATTCAAAGAAATTTCTACTACTTGGCCTCGAATTTCAGTCCCTAAAGCCACAAAATCATCTACACCAAACGGATTGGTGAAAATGATGTAAAGACCAGCAATAAAATTACTCAACGTTTGGACTGAACCAAAGGAAATAATAGCTCCGAGAAACGCTGATACACCAACGATTTCCTCGACAGATAAGTCGAAAAGAAACATGATGATATAGAGAATCGCAGCTGCTGCTCCTACATTCAACAGGACTTTAAGAGTATTAAGGATATCTAAGGGAATTCTCTCGGATCTTCGCAATGGTTTTGTTATAATCAGCTGCAATATCCAGCGAATAATTAAAATCAGAATTACAGCCAGAATCAGGAATAACAACCGAAATTCTGGTTGGAAAAGAAATATCTCATCCTTGATCAATCTATTCCACTCTCCTGTAATTCAGCATACACTGTTTCAGTTATTGATTCCATAAGGTATGGCCACGAATTAAAAATTGTGTAAGCATTAGGCGCAGTAATAACCAAGTAGACCTTTTGACGGAAACTATACTTTCCAAAATAATAACTGGGTTTGATGCCGTAAACAGTTGTAAATTTTTCACAAATTTTATCTAGACGTTGTTTTAATGTGCTAACTGGAATAGGCGGTTCAATGACATTCAATTGAAATTCGACAAGATTCCTGAATTTAGTGTACTTATCATAATATAATTCAACAGGAATAACGCTAATTGATTCCAGAGTTTTTTTAATCCCTTTTTGATCGTTATCGACACGCATTTGCGTACTATAATTCAATAAAGAGGCGTTGAGTATACTACTATTGGGGATTATTACAGATGTTCTATCTATCTGGACAATCTTTGTGAAATTCAACCCAATTTCTTCTACAATACCGATTGCCTCTTGAGTTTTTATCAAATCCCCGACAGTAAACGGCCTCGTGATTATCAAATAAATACCTCCAAAAACATTGGATGCAACGGAGGCAGATGCAATACCGACAACTGCTGCTACAACAGTAGAAAAGCCAAGAATAAAGTCTTCATCAGCTCCTGTCAGTGAAAAGATCCCCATGGTTGCTAAGAGAATTTGACCAACACTGATCAACAAATTGATGGAATTTTTCGCATCAGCGGAAATTCTCGGCATTCGATTAACTAATAATTTGAGAATTTTCCCTCCAATCCAGACAAAAATAAGGAACACTATTATAACTAGTAATACTACAAGTAAATCAAACCAACTTCGAAGAAAGTCCGTAAAGTTTGATATTTCATTGGGCCATTGACTTATCATGATGATTCAGCAACAAAACATGAGAATAAATAACACTTTACAAACTTAATAATAACCCCGAAAATGCATGGAGAGATCACTGGCAAGTTTAAAACCAGGGTTTTCATTAATGGCGGTCCTATTATTATCTGTCGTTATTGTGCTGGCCAAGAGATCTCAACGTGGATAGGTAAAAAAACCAGTTTCTTCCTATTGGTTCTGACAAACCACACAAAAGATTCTCTTCTTTGATTCTTCCCCTTTCTTCTTACTGGAGATATGAGAAATCAAATGATGGTTGCAAGTTGGACACGTTTCACTTTTTAGCACTGTTAACCGTCCCTTCCTTGGTAAAAAGAATGATGTTTGACAAGTTGGATATTCCGAACATCCCACCAGACGAAAATCCTTAATTTTCTTAAGAAAAAGTGTTCCGTTACATTTTGGACATGGCCCTACCATATCCTTCGAGGTTATTGTGGGGATGACCTTTCCCTCTCTAGTTTTCGTACTTGGTGAAGTCCATGTACATGTGGGGTAACGAGAACAACCAAAGAAGATTTGACGTGTTTTCACATTCTTCCTTTCTAACATTCTCCCCTGCTGACATACAGGACATATCAATTTCGCAATTGTCGAATCGTGTTTCGCTGTTCCCACTATATCTTCTCTTGGATGATCTAATTCCTGTTTTAGAAGTGCTTGAAGTTCTGGGAGTTGAGACACTAATTTCTGGTGAAGTTGGATATATTGTTGTCGGATGGATTCAAGCATGTCCTCATAACTGGCTTGTTTAGTAGCGACTTCATCCATCTTTGCCTCCACCATACGAGTGAAACTGGGCGTTACCAGCTCAGGCCAAATCTTCTCAAACACCTGGATCATTGACTGACCCATTGATGTGCTTTCATAGAAAGTTTTCCTGTGTCTAACAATATACTTTCGTGATTCCAGTTTCTTAATTATCTCTGGACGACTGGATTTGGTTCCAATCCGCAATTTTTCCAACCTACGAATCAATGACGACCCGTTCCATTGAGGGGGAGGCTTGGTTTTGAAGGCCTCTTTTTTGATGTTCCCAACTTGAACGGATTGCCCTGTTGTAAAGCTAAAGACTTTGGATTCTTTCGGTCTTCTCCAGGTGATCGCTTGGATCCATCCCTCCTTCGTTGTATGCTGATATTTTTGACTGAATGGTTCTTGTTTAATCGACACCTTGACTGATCCTCGTGTTTGGATCAAGTCTGGAAGAAACATGCCAATATAATACCGTGAGATATAATCCCAAGCTTTTATGTGGAGTTTAGTGATAGTGGAGTCTTCTTTCGGGATGTTTCCTGTGGGGTGGATCGGATCATGATCCTCTGTTCCCTGTTTCCGTCCATTGGTTCTTACTTGAGCTGTACTGACAATGAGTTTCAAGAGAGGTTTATACTCTGTGTATTTTTCTAATTTGGTCAGAATCGGTTCGTGGGGGAAGCCATCTTTGAACTTCCGATTGTCCGTTCTGGGGTACGAAATGAATCCTTTTTCATAAAGCGTGGTCAGGAGAGACATGGCTGTGTCTACTTTGACTTTGAGCTCTTTTGTGAGCAGTACCAAAGCATCAGTTGTGTTCCATGGTCTAGGAGGTGGAATATTATTCTTCCAAGTTTTAAATTCAGTGATAATGCCTGTTTTGGTGCCTTGTATTTTCGCAAGGATCTTCTGGACTTGCTTTACCTCTTCAAATGGGGATTGGTCGTGTTTGACTGTCACCACGACTTTCGTTCGGTCGTCGTTGAGAATGTCTGCTAGTAGATTGTACTTCTGCTTTTGTTGAAACTCATTTCGTTCACGATCACGTTCTACTATCAAGTTTAAGGTCGGGAGCTGGACTCGTCCTACGGAGAGTACCAGCCCTCGTTGTTTGATTACTCTTCGTGCTGCTCCCGTCACCTCTCTTGTTCCTGCGAATCCTACGTAAGCATCCACCATGCGACGGCCTTGCACTGCTAACGCCAGATAAAGCTCCCACGGAATCAAATTTTGGAAGGATCGGATTATTTCTTGTTTGGTGAGCGATGAATTCCATACCCGCTTAGTCTTTTGTTTGAGAGAGGGATTGGCGTTAATAGCAATGGTGTATGCCTCATAGGCGATATTATCCCCTTCCGAATCAGGATCTGTGGCCAGCCATAACTCGTCAACAGCTTTTGCTTTTTGACTGATGATCCTCTGAAAAGTCTGGTTGGTTAGTAGGATTAATGACCGAGGATTCTGGACAATTTCTAACGGGAGACATTTATTCCACCCAAAATCTCTCGCTGTGTCAATATTCGTGATATGGCCCAATAAAGGAATGAAAATCAGTTCCTTCTCATTCCATTTGCCAATCCGCAGATACAAGCGGTCAGCGACTTTTTCGGTCTCGCTGTGCGTACATAAAGTCTTGACTATTGTTTTAACTTGCGAGGGTTTCTCTCCTATAACCAAGACTTTAGAACTCATCTGTGTTCAGCTATATGCCTTTTTTGTCCTATAGAAAATGATTATCAAGTTCATTTTAAATACTTGAAAAGATTAAATTTTCGAAGGAGAATTAACTATTTTTAAAGATAAATTACAGAATAGAGATTTTCAGGCCAAAAAATAATTTCTATGTTTTTTCAAAGGAAAAAATTAACGAAAGTCTGTTTAGTAATCCTGAGAATTCTCTTTTTTCATTGCTTTAATTATTAATAAAGAATCTCCCTCGTTAAACGAGGAAAAAGTGTAATCACCGTATTCGTTTACTAGTTCGAATTTTGTCTCATCCAATAATTGAATTACCTTGTTTCGAGTTATTACTGCAGCTAAAGATTCTTGTTTGATAGATTCAACAAGTAAACCAGCTTTGTAGGTTTTATAGACAAGAAGGACACTTATCTGATTATGTGGAAGAATCTTTGTGCCGATATAACGATGATATTCTATCTTATTCTTCATTATCTTGTCTACTAGAGCTAACGGAGCATTTTTCATTAAACCAATAAAAACGTCGAAAATTATCTTTCCCTTACTATTTAAATGCTGATGGATATTCCTTAATGATTTTATTCTTTCTGTGTCATCTAACAAGTGATCAAAACTACCAGAAAGAAATGCAGCAGGAAAAGTTTCATCTAATTTGAATGATTTGGCATCTGCATTCAGGATCGTGATTTTATCTGCAATGGAGGGAGATTTTTCTAATTTAGTGTAAAATTGCTTCCTCATTGCTTGAGAGGGCTCTATACACACCACTTCTACTCCTTTTTCTGCTAGGGGAATAGCAATTCTGCCTGTTCCTGCTCCAATATCTAGAATTTTCTTAAATTCTTTTGCAAACTGGTAAAAAAAGGCAACATTATCTTTTGTATCAAATAAATCATAGAGATGAGCTGCTTTCTCATATCCTTTATTTACTCTCATTCCCATACACTAATTTTGAAACATATGAACTGGAATTCATTTTAGGAACTCAATAAAAAGATCATTATATAAAAATTAAAAATCAGGGCAAGTAAGTAGAAAACTCTTGTTCCGCCTTTCCAAAGTAAAAGGGCCGAAGTGGAGTGTATAAGAAAGCTTAGAAGAAAAAACCAGGGATTATGAAAGAAGACTAATCCTATTATAGAAGGAAAAAGGGCAATACCTGATAAAATGTGACTATGATAGAGTAATCTTTCATGAATAGGAGCTATAATGGTAAGTTTACTTCTAAACGAGGGATAGACTGGATTTGTTTCATCTTCTCTTTCAAAATGTATAAAAAAGGGTTGTAACCAAAGTATTTTATTTGCTTGGGAGATTTTTCCCCAAATGTAGTCTTTTCTATTGATGTCCATCTTATATTTTTTGTAATGCTCCGCCATAAAATCGGGATACGAATAGGGAGCATCAAATTCTGAGCCAATGGAATAAATTACCCGCTTATTATCAAGATTACCAAAATAATAATTTTTCTTTTTAGAGAGACCATAAAAATCAATCCCTGAAAACAGGCCGAGAGTTCGTTTTGCCTTTCGGATTAAACTCGAAACAGAGCAATCAACAGGAATCCATCCATATTGTTCAATAAAGCATTCTGCCCATGCATGCGGGCCTGTTTTTCCTGGTGCTATTACCCACCAACCAAATATTGCTCGTGCAGGAATCTTAAGGGCCCTACAGAGAGACACAAAAAGGAAACTCATATCTCCACAGTCTCCTTTCTTTGACTGCAGAGCAGAAAGATTTCCGAAATTATATGATGGCTTTTTATAACTAATATTTTCAGTAATCCATGCATAAATTAATTTTGCTTGATTTAGAGGCTCTTTTTCATAACCGATAATATTTTTAGCTAGTGTCTTAATCTCATCATTAATTTGGATAAGCTGTTGGTTCCTAGTAAATGTTTTGTATTCAGTTGTTATAAGATTTAATGGATACTCTGTTCTTTCAAGAAATGTCTCAAATATAGTAAGCTCATAATCAATAGAAACAATGATAGAAGTTTCGCATTTAAAGAATGCCACCTCATTACCTTCCAAATTAAAAATTTCAGTAGGAGGGGGGTCAATTCTCTTAATGATAATATTTCTTTGATTGAATTGTTCTGGAGGTAAAGAGAAGTAGAGGTGCACTTGATTGATAGGATTAGGTATCTTGAGATGAATTGTGTGGCTAATCTCAATACGCCTATCATTGAGAAATTTCATGATTAATGTAGACTGGGATTAGTATTAATAAAATCTTTGTCTGTTGTGGCAAAATGAGAATGGCAACATTGCCATAAAGGTTATGTTTTTTAATAAAGTCATACCT
>JAEOTY010000388.1 GCA_016839625.1 Candidatus Hodarchaeota archaeon | reverse complement strand
ATGAAGACAGTATTGTTGATAACCCTTATCCAATATTTAGCGAAGTTTACGATGCGTCTCCATTAGCTACACCTCATAATGATATTCCAGAGGATCTTCACTTCCTTACTCGGCCACGGATACTTTATCCAAAATTAGAAGGATATGTCAATGGCTCGAGAATAGCAGAAAAGCTCAAAGGCACGATCACGGTAAAATGGTGCCCTGTGACGGATTCTTCAGATCATTCTGTTTCTTATACTCTCTATTATTCTGATGAGGAAGAAGGAACTTGGGACGAATTAGCAACTGATTTGACAACTCCAGAATATGAATGGGATACAACTATTGTAGAAGATGAATTGGACGTTTATTTGAAAGTCGTTGCTAAATGCTCTGAAGGATTATCTAGTGAATATTCGTCAATTTTTTCCTTTGAGATTGAAAACCCTAGAGCTGCTCACGGTTGGTCATTCACAATGTTAACTCTCACTCTGTGTCTTCTTGTCTTTGTTTCTAGGAGGAAGAAGAGTAAATAACACATCGATCTTACGTGGTATGTTACGAATAGTGGATATTCCATCATATTGACATAGTCAATTTTTTTCGGAACAAAACTAATAGAAAAAGAAAATGGACTAGTAATGAATACCATTTCAGTTGATTTGAAATTGAAGAAAGAAGATTAGAAATTTCCTCTGGGTTTTTAATAAAAATACTTGTTACTATAACCAAAAAGGAAAGAATTCCAGTTATCATCCAGAATCAATTTGAATTTATTCTTTCATTAAGATTCATGATAGCACCTACTTAGTAACTCAACAGATCTGGGTTAAAATATAGGAGTACATTGCATAAATTTGTCAGTTTCAAGTTCAATTCTCCAAATATTTGATGATTGAATTTTAGCTTTAGCCTGATCTCGTGATTGATGACCGTTTTCTATGAATAGTTTTCCATCTCGTTTTAGCAACCGTCTTAGTTCATCTAGAAATAGAGTTGGATTTTCAATCATGTGAAACATATCGAAAGCAATGATTTTGTCTGCTGTTTGATCTTCGATCCCTGTTGAATATCCATTAACTAAAACTGGTATTACATTATGTAGATCATTTTTATCTATTTTTGCTTTCACAGCCTTGATTGCTAATGGATGAATATCGACTGCATAAATTGTACCCTTTTTACCAACAAGATGAGATAATGTTTTGGTATAACTACCAGGACCGCATCCATAGTCAATGATAACATCCCCTGAATTAATGGAATACTTATTAAGAGAAGTTGGAGTAACTGGTTTAAACAAATCTCGAATTTTATAAGCAAAAGACATCATTCTAAATCGAAAATTTTTCATTTTTTCATTTTCATTACTGAATAGAGTGTTATTAGACATTTTTTTTGTACCACCTGAAAATAAAACATGTTTTACCTGATTTTATTTATGTTGTGAATCATTTCACAACAATGAGAAATGAACCTAGAAGGATTTTTAAAACTTGTTGTGAAGGATGTGACAACACAAAACCTCAATTATAAAGATTTGAGATTGATCTAAATTCAAACGAAAAACTGATTAACAGGAACAAAACAGATGAATTGGCAGCAAAAACTTCGTGGTTTATTCATTTCCTTGGATCTCTTGAATGATAAAGAAATTACTATATATTCAACATTATTATTGAAAAATCAGCCTGTAAATGAAATAAATCATCGTTTATCAAGTGGATCCGTAAGAATAACTAGAACTAATATTTACAAAATTCTAGATTCGCTTGCAGAAAAGAACTTAATTTATACTATACCAGGTACTCCAACTCTCTACGCAGCTAACAATCCTCTTGATTTTGTAAAATCTCATACAAAAAAAACAGAAGCTAAATTAAATGAATTCATAAAATTGCAGCTATTCGTCGAAAATGAACTAAATCCGCAATTAAAAGTACTTGGAGAAAATCCAACTATTCCCATAAGAAAAACATACTTTTTGAGTAGTTTAGAATCATTAAAAACAAATACATCTAATCTATTAGCGGAATGTTCATATAGAATTAATATTCAAGCACCTCTATGGTTTTTCCATGAATTGGAGGAGGTGATAATTGAGAATTCCATGAAATTGGATCCAAAAAAGGACAGTACAAATAACAGCCTCAATTCATCAGATCGATATCGTCTTATTTTCATACTGGATGAAGATTCAACAAATAGATACGGATCAAAACATACAGTAAAAGACACCACAAGGAATAAGAATCTTAGAAACCTTACAAAAGAATTAAGTCCATATATTGTCACAAATCCCTTTTCTACAAATAGTATTCTTTTAGTCATTGACCAAAGTATTGCAATCTTCAATTTTACACTAGGCCAATATCAGAATGAAATGGAAACAAATGGAACAGGTTTTATAATTCACGATGAGAAAATTGCTGCAACATACAATCACCAATTCTTGCATAGATTTAGAGAGTGTTTATACCAATACTTGCCTAAATCAAGACTAGATGATTTATCTCCCTGGATTAAAGAAAATCATCATCTCTCAAGTGTGTTGACTCATTTATTCGATAGTGGATTCAAGCTTGATCCGATTGAAAGCATGCTAGAAACTAATTATCTAGAGTTAATACCTCCAAAATCTAATGCATTCCCCTTATATCGTGAGATTGGTTTTCAATTCTTCTTCAGTAAAGAAAGCATAAATCAAGAGATTGTTAAGTCACGATATATGGAATGTAAAGACCATCTAATTAGTGAACTCAGACAACGTCCCGATGATGTAGATTCAGGATTTCAATTAGAAGATGAAGTACAGAAAATAATAGCAGGCTTTAATTGTTATAGTATAAATGCAATTATGAGTAGTAGAGAGATGAATAATGGAACTAAACCTAAGGAATCAGAAAAAATATCTCATCCTCTCTATAATATCCAACTAGTAGTTTTCGCTTTGAATAAAAATCTGATTGTTGGTTTATGGAGTTTGAGTGACAAAATAAATGAATATGTCCAGTTTTTTCAACCTAAAGCTCCATAATCTAGTGATTGTGGATATTTAACACAATTTTGTTTGATTGTTTTTTCTTTTTCCTCTATTCATTTCAGGTTCCAGTAATCGGAATAAAACCAAGTTCATTCTCATTCTCAACCAAGTTCATTCTCGTCCATTCGGCATTAACTAGCAAAGATATTGATGCATTTCTGGAAAGAATCTTGAACATCTGCTAGACAACTCTGGAGTTGATCTAAAGTCTATATCCAAAATTTCTTTAACCAGTAATATCACTAGGTCGTTGGTTAAACGACATTCGATTTCTCTTAACATTCCTTTTTTAAAACGGAAATATGTTAAATCCCATGGAGGAACCAACAGACTTGGATTTAGAGGAACGGAAAAGAAAAAAAATCAACCACGGAAATT
>JAEOTY010000387.1 GCA_016839625.1 Candidatus Hodarchaeota archaeon | reverse complement strand
TAGAGACAAGGATACCGATTTAATGGCTAATTTCTGGGAGTATCAGATGGGTCTCAACGCCACTAATCCTAATGATGCCCAAGAAGATAAAGATGCTGATGGCATGCCTAACCGCTGGGAATATCAAATGGGTTTAAATGCTACGGATCCCTCTGATGCCCAACACGACCAAGATGCTGATGGTCTTACGAACCTTCAGGAATATCAATTAGGGTTGAATGCCACTGATGCTGACACTGATACTGATGGCCTCTCTGACGATTTAGAAGTGAATATCTACAACACCAATCCCAAGGTTAATGATACTGATGATGATAGAGTCTCTGATGGCGAAGAAGTAAATACTTATGGTACTGATCCCACCCATCCTGATTCTGATGGTGATGGTATGGATGATGGCAGTGAAATCGCTATGGGTTTCGATCCCTTGGACCCCCTGAGTAATTTGATAGTGATGCTTAGCGTGATTATAGTTGGTGTTGCATCTGTTTTAATAGTTGTTGTTTATCTGATAAAGAACAGATTGATAAATATAATGAGGGCTTCTAAAGAACAGATTGATATTATATCTCAGGGAACATTTGTTATTTTACTAATAAATACAGCATTGCTAATTATCATAATGGTTGATACAATTGGAATAGTAGATATATTTGGATTCTTATTGTATATAGGAGCAATCGGAGGTTTTGTCGGGTTTTTAACAGCGTTTCTTTTGGTGATGTACTCCTTTCTGGTCGGTGAGAAAAAAAGGAGAAGAGAAATGATAAAGGAAAAGGGTCATAAGACACAAAGAGAATGAGAGGGGACACTATCATGGGAAAAGGAGTGACAGAGGAGAAGGAACGAAAGAAAGTTAATGAATAGGAAACTTATGCTTCGAAGCCCGATAAAGTAAACAGTAGACCATGTAAGGATCCTCCGACCACCAGTAAGCTGGTATTTAGTAGTAACCAATCCCAAGCGGGTCAGTGATCTTGTATTATCGCATCCGTGAAGTTGGTCATGATGATGGCATCTTTGGGGCAACTTGCGGCGCAAGTACCACATCCCTTGCATAAAATAGGATTGGTATAGGCAGGAGTCTTCTTTTCTTTATCCACAGTAATATATCCGTATGGGCAACGTTTAGCACAAGTACCACAGGAAATACATTTCTCAGGATCGACGTAGGCGTACATACGTTTTATTATCATAGGTTTAATGATTTTGTGGAAGAACCAAAAAGAAAACCCTACAAAATAATGTATCAAAAAGATCGCTCGTAATTCACTTGAGTATATTCCAGAACTGGAGAGCAAAAGATGCATAAGAAGGAATGTTGTTGCGATTAAAGTGATATTATGTATTTTTAATGACTGGCTATAATTAAATTTCTTCACACAATAATCTCGGAAGTTTCTATAAGCCTTAACTTTTGTCAATATTGTTTCGATCATAAAAAAGCCACTCAAGAGCATTAGAACTAGAAGAAAGAAAAATGCTAAAACACCAGATATGACCGAATTTGAACTGATTTCATGACAAATAATAAAGATCTGTGTCATACCATGACAAAAAGCCATTGATATGGAAATAATCGACATCCATACGTGGAACTTCAAGATTTTTTTCATCCCAAATATTTGATCCAAGAATTTTGGTCTTGCCATCAAAATGAATTCGTATGTAAACCAAATGAAAGGAGCTACGCCCATGATATTTGTGAAGATACGGGGTAGCAGCATCTCTTGTCTGGCTGAATCCCATATGAGCATCGTAAAATAGGTTATAGAAATCACAGGACTTATAAAATAGAATAATATAAGAATTATCTTTTTTTTATCGGACATTTTCATCATTTTGCTTTTCTTTCCCATAGACACTTGTTTAACCATAACTGAGGGGGAAAATTTGAGCGCCCTAAAGTATGAGAGCCAAGAGCGAAAATTCGAATTGTCTCTTTAGATATTTTGTTGGTATCTCAAAATTCTCAAAGGATTGTTTATTCTGCTTTTCGCATATGAGTTGAGATCAACCCATAATCAGAATATAAAATTCTCATAAAAAATGTGCGATTTTGACACACCCATTTTTTTCAAAGTACCTAACACCAAATCCATCATTAATTTTGGTCCGCACACCAAATAATCTTTTGATTGTTTTTTGGGATTATGATCAGAACATGGAGCATATTTGTTAAGCATTTTATTGTCTATAAAACCACATTCTCCAGTCCAGCTGTCATCATCTGAGAGAATGGGAACCATTGAAAAATTTGGTAATTCCTTTCTAAATTCCTCGAGTTCTTTATCGAATATCATGTCTTCTTGGGTGCATACGCCCCAAATGAGGCATATTTTCCTTGACTTATCCGTTTCTTTTATGTAGCGGAGCATACTTAAGAATGGGGTTATCCCGATACCACCTGCGATGAAAACCAGTTGTTCACCTTTCTTTCCAAGGTGGTTAAAGATCCCATAGGGTCCATCCACATATACAACATCCCCTACCTTAACATTACCAATTTTGGATGTATAATCCCCTGCATTTTTAATACTAACACTTAGGTATTCCTTTTGCAAAGGATTCGATATAAATGTGAAGGGATGAAGTTCCTTTTCAAGTTCTTCTGAGTTTATTGATAAATAACCATATTGACCTGGTTTGTAAGATAGTATTTCACCTCTTTCTGGAGAAAATCTTAACGTCCAAATAGATCCATTCGTCTGAATAACATCGGTGATCTTGTAGGGATGACGTTTTATTACCCTAGGTCTAATGATTCTATGGAAGAACCAAAAAAAGAACCCTGCAAGATAATGTATTAGAAATATCGTTTGCAAAAATGGCTCTTTTCCAGAACTGGAGAACAGAAGATGTATAAGAAGGAATGTTGTTGCGATCAAAGTAATGTTATGGATTTTTAATGACTGACTATAATTAAATTTCTTCACACAATGATCTCGAAAGTTTCTATAAGCCTTAACTTTTGTCGATATTGTCTCTATCATAAAAAAGCCACTCAAGAGCATTAAAATTAAAAGAAAGAAAAATGCTAAAATCCCCGTCCTGACCTCCCACGAACTGAATTTAAATTTACTGATTATGAAGAAATGTATCATCGCATGGCAAAAAGCCATTAACGTGGAAATAATCGCCATCCTAACGTGGAACCTCAAGATATTGTACATCCCAAATGTTTGATCCAAGAATCTCGGTCTTGCCATCAATATGAATTCATATGTAAACCAAATATAAGGGGCTAAACCCAAGATATTTGTAGCAATACGGGGTAGCGAAATTCCATATGTGGATGTGAGTATCGTAAAATAGATTATATAAATCACTGGACTAAGAAAATAGAATAATATTAGGATTATTCTTCTTTTATCGGACATATTCATCACTTACCATTCTATCTTTAATTGAAGGTTTTAAAAGTTTAGATTTGAATAAATAAGCATTACTAATAAGTAATCTGATAAGTTGCTTGATATTAGCTAATAAAGACTTCTCCTATATGTTCTAACGATTTATTTTCATTTTTCAGTTGGTCATTGGAGAAGAAATATTGTCTGTAAACGCAATCAGTTTAATTGGGCATACTATTCACCTCAAGGGGGATTATTTAATTTAATTTTTTTATTAACTAACTCATTATTAGACTCTAAAAATGCTTTTTGTAACTGGTATTCTGTTACACAAACTTTGACGGAATAATATCCACATATTCTGCTAAGTCTTGTCAAGTTTTTCTATGAATAAGCTACAAAATCTAGGAAGAAACGGCTGCTGATAGTTAAATGGGTGTATGATGTTATTGTAATTGCTGCGTAGAAATCTGCCTCAATGATATTATAAAATTCGATATGGTCAAAAATGTTATAGAAATTTTGGTAGGAGTGAGTGGTTCTTTCTTGCTTCCTCGATCATTAATTGATCTACATCAAGACTAGTCTCATTTTGAAAAGTTTAAATGAATGGTGTCCATTACACACCGTTCCTTGAGATCTACGCTTTTATTGCGAGTAATAAAAACAAGAATGATTAACATCTTTTCTGGTGAATTTCTCTCCACTTTATCCTCCATCTTTTTAAGACTGTAAAAATCACTTGAAGATCGAATCTATTCTCAATTAAGGAAAAATTCACTTTGATTGGCATTTTTTCGCTAATAACACGCGAGTAATTATGTGACTCTCTTCTAATCTGGTTAGAGACTCTGATAGAACTTGAACGGATATTTTTTCTCCATAATTTCCTTTAATTCGACTCAAAAGGTCAGAAAAGTAATAATTCTCTTTGTGATAAGAATTCAAATATTAGCTTAGGAATCCATTCTCTCCCGAGTAATTTGATCGCAACCATTACTGAACATTCGTCTTCAACGAATTGGTTCATTTTTAGTTCTCAATTAAATTAGGTGATCAATTTGTATAAGTTTAAAGAATTTCTTTAAATTTTAAGGAGCTTTTAAAATTGACTTATTAAGAAATCAAGATAGGCTTTTTTTGAAGTCATTTTCATTCGGAATAACTCCTTTTAGTAATTTTACGGTTTTTTCACCACAAACTATTTTATTAGCAATAAAGAAGTTGTTTATAGTTCTAACAATTGTTACTTGAGGAAAAGAAATGTTATCTGATCCGTTAGCAATTATACTCTTACTTGTTACTGGTGTGGTAGCACTAGTTATGGCAGTTTTACTCATACTAGATTACCTGAAGAACAAAAAGATTTATCATGTAGCTTGGGCATTCAGTTTTCTTATCCTATTTGTTTCTGGAGTTTTGATAATACTATTCGACTTTACTATCCTAGAGGAACCACTGGTACCAGTCGTTGCGGCATTCATTCCTGCTTGTTTAGCAATTGGTCTTTTTTTTGCTGTATGGAATGATAAACCATTCGGATTGTACTACACCATTTTCACGATAGTAATGGTGGTGCTCCTCGCGCTTGTTCGACTTGATTTACTCCCTGGTTTCGCTGTCTTATCAACTCCTGTATTAATGGGTCTTCATATCCCAAGTGGACTATTTCTAGTTGGAATCCCATTATATACTGCTTTTACCAAAGAAACTGAAATGACAAGTATTTTCTTTTCAATTGGTGGCTTGCTTATTTCCTTTGGAGGAGTATTACTTGCCTTTTTAAAGCTTGACATCCCCATTTTGAGTGGGGAGCAAATATTTGCAATATTACCCCTTCTTCTCGTCATTGTCGGAGTATTTTTCGTTTTAGGAATTCTCCTACCAAGCAAATGGAAAGTGGAGGTTCCTTATCTAAGTAAGTAATCTTCCAGCAAAAAAAATCCAAATTAAACTCAAAAAACTGAAATACCTAAGATAATGCATTAGGTTATAGATTAGTATAAAGAATTATTAGAGCGACTTAAACTGGATAAAAGCTCACATAAAATCGTTAAGGTATATTGTATGACCACCATTGAAAAAAAAGGAATCATTCTCTGTTTAAAGTATAAAATACATTACGGTTTAACTTCCAAAGAGATGATCACGCTTAAAATAGTCTGGGATTCATTTTTAACCAAGTTAGCGTTTTGAATTCAGTTCTTCAAGTGATTCAATTTAACTATTTCTCATCTTCTAACACGAATTTTTATTCTTTCCCAAAGTGTCTTTTATGCATTCTGGGGGAAATATCACCCTTTGACTGCGTACTTACAACATTAAGATCAATTAAATCTTGTTCAAAGTCTTTGAAAGTATCTTCAGTAACAATGCCTCAAATTTTTGAGCCATATTTATCTAGAAAAGTAGTCACGCCTGATTCAAACGATCTTCTACCTTCTCTGTACCTAGGGGATTTGCAAAAACCATAATTACTTTCTTCTCTTTCAAGGAAGTTTCACAGTTTTATGTTGGCAAACTCTGATGACACTTGTGTTAGATTTATCAACAGCACGAAATCGGGGAAAAAACATGGGAATATTTGGGATGTTTTTGGCAGCAGCCATGGGTATTGGTCCTGTACTAGGAGGGATACTTACAGGCTTATGTTGACATTGATGGGATTCTTGGGTTCAATCGGATTGATCGTTTTGATTATTGCTTTCATCATCTTAGGAATATGTAATGGCTTTACAGGCCCACCTGCCATGGCCCTGGTAGGTGATACTGTTGAAGCGGACGATAATGCCACTGGAATGGGCTTTTTTTAACCTAATGGGAAATATCGGAATAATCCTTGCCCCACTCGTTGGCGGATTACTGGTATCCTCCGAGACAGTCACAGCATTTGTAGTTGCATTTGTAGTGGCTGGATTCATTGAAATCAATAAGCGCTGTCAAGCTTTTATTTAGCGACTTCTTCGTTGTCCTTTTTACACTCAATTTTCTCTCTGGTTTCTGATTTATTCACCTCATTTGAGAAAGAATTAAAAGAATTTTGCAATTAGTTATATAGCATTGAAATAAGTTAAAATTTATAAAGAGAATTTTACAATTATTTTATTAAATAAATTAAATAATATTGGAAATTTTTGATCTTCATAAAGTAACTGCGAATAAAAGAAAGTGTTGTTTTGGGAATACAAGAAGAAACAGGTCATTATATATCCACTCGAGATAAAGTTCTGCAATTCTTATTGTTGCATCGTTCATCAGGAGAATCCAGTACAATCAAGGAAATCGCAGATGAACTAGATATTAGCATAAATGCCACCAGACAATACCTGATCGTGTTAGAGAAAGAGGGTCTTGTTATTAAATCTCAGAAAAAAGGGGTAAGCGGTCGACCAGCAATGGAGTACACTATTACTGAAGATGCATTGGGGGTTTTCCCAAAAACATATGCAGACTTCTCCGTAAAACTAATCAGTGAAATTAAAGATCGTGTTGGCGTAACAGAAACAAAAAATATTCTAAGAGAAGTTGGAAAACGGATCGTGGAAGAAATACGCGGTGAGGTGGAGGCGGAGCTGAAACCAGGTAATGATCAAGATCCTCTACGGAATAGACTCGAGGCAATAACCAAATTTTATGTGAAGTATGGAAAATACCCTGAACTCATTGAGGAAGAAGATTCCTTTGCTCTAAAGAATTTTAATTGTTTAATCTATGAAATTGCTAAAGCAGATCCTTTAGTTTGTACTGTTGATGAAACTATTGTAAGCGAGCTTGTGGGTAAAAAAGCGGTAAAAGAAAAGTGTTTGAGAGCAGGCGATGATTGTTGCCTTTATAGGATAAAGAAATCCAAATAATTCATAGTTTTTTCACTTGTATTAAGTGTTTTATGGACGTATATTAAAAATGTCAGACCTTACGACATCTGATTCTGTACCTCAATCCTATTTTGATATTATTGAAAGAGATAAGGATCATCAATGTCCCCCACCTATGAATCATTTCTGTGTCAAAGTCGTTTCTGCCGCAAAACTACCCTCGCGTTTTGGAAACTTTGTAGCAATCGGTTATCACCAGACGAGTGATGATAAAGAGCATGCATCATTTGTTAAGGGGGATATTGTAAACAAAGAAAATGTGTTGGTACGTCTTCACTCAGAATGCCTGACTGGTGATGCAATTGGGAGTTTAAGATGTGATTGTCGTGACCAGCTTGAGGGTGCCTTAAGAAGAATTGAAGAAGAGGGAGAGGGCATTGTTCTTTATTTACGGCAGGAAGGACGGGGTATTGGATTAACAAACAAATTAAAAGCCTACGCACTACAAGACCAAGGTTTGGACACTGTTGAGGCTAATTTGGCATTAGGATTTCCAGATGATCAACGAGATTATCATATTGCAGGGCATATGCTGAAAAGTCTTGGTGTCAAATCTGTTAGACTTCTTACTAATAATCCGAAAAAAATCCTTGAACTCCAAAAATGGGGAATTGAGATTATTGAGCGAGTTAAACACATTTATCCAGAAAATCCCTACAACATCCAATATCTAGAAACAAAAAAGAAAGTTAGTGGTCATCTTCTGGATCCTAATATGACTGCTGATCAGTACATTCATCAAAGACACTAGATCTACTAAAATTATTTTGTTAAAAGTGATTTTTTTGCATGTTGTTATTATCGGTTCTGGACATGCAGGTATAACAGCAGCTATCACTCTTCGTCAGAACGCAGAGGATATCAAAATATCAATGATCACAGAAGATACTTATCCTCATTATCCCCGTCCCTCCATTTATAAGATAATTCTAGGGAAGAAACCCGAAGAGATTCTCCGTTTTCCTGAAGAATAGTATAGTGAGAAGGGAATCTCCTTATTTCTCAATAGTCAAGTCATTAATATTGATGGTGTAAATAAAGAGGTCAAAATTAAGAACGAAAAAACCATATCCTATGACAAGCTCCTCATCGCTACAGGATCCAAACCATTCATACCTCCTATCCCAGGGATTTCAGACGGTCCAGTTTACTGCCTACGAGACATAAAAGACGCCCTAGCCATCCGTGAGCGAGCCAGAGCCAGTTCAACTGGGGAAGCGACAATTTTAGGTGGTGGTCTATTATCTGTTGAGCTAGCAAAAACGCTTTCTGATATTGACATCACATCCACAATTATCGATAGATCACCTTATTTACTCAGGAAACAGCTCGACATGGAAGGTGGACACTTCTTGCATAAAGTGCTGGATAAAACCTTCAAAACCAATTTCTTATTCGATGCGTCTTGTGTGAGTGTTAGACACAAAGACGGAAATGTTTCCATTAACCTTAAGGATACCTTGGGAGTGAGGAAGCATGAATGTGACTTTTTACTCAATGCAACTGGAATTCAAAACGATAATGAGCTCCCCCGTAAGGCAGGGATCAAAATAGGGAAATTCGCAGTAGTTGTTAGTCCCTTTATGCAAACTAACTTCCCAGATATTTATGCTGCAGGAGATGCCGTAGACATTGGATCATTCAGCGGTTCGAAATTTGGTATTATTCCTACTGCTATTGATCAAGCAAAAATTGCTGCTATTAATATGCTTGGTAGTGAAGTGCCGTACACTGGTACACTCCCGTGGACCACTTTAAAAGTTGCTGGTATAAATTTAACATCCCTTGGGGAGGTTACTACTGGTTTGGGAATTCAGGAAGAATGTGTTGAGATTGATTCTGATACGGGAGTTTATCAAAAGCTCTTCTTCAAAGATAATACTTTACGAGGAGCCATTTTGATTGGAACAAAGCAGAATCTGCACACGTTAAAGACTCTTACTATCCAAAAAGCTTCTCTGAAAGAAGTAAAAGAAAAATTTAAGCACTAGAATGTTGGAGTTACCTTCGAAAGCGTGTTTTTATCCTTTCCCAGAGAGATTTTTCTTTACCCAATTTTGGGGCAATATCACCCATTGCTTTTCTCTGGACTACATCGAGATCAAGCAAATCCTGTTCAAATTCCTGAAAGGAATCTTCTTTAACAATATCTCCAACTCTTGAACCATATTTTTCTAAAAAGGTTGCCATTGCCTGATTCAAACGATCTTCTATTCTCTCTGTATCCAATGGGTTTGCAAAAACCATGATAATTTCCTTTTCTTTATCAATTTTGAAGTCTAATCTGATATCATTGAATACTACTGATTTCAATTCGTCTTGCCCAAAAGATTCCTCTGCAAAAGAATACATTGCTGCTAAGAATCCTGTTTGTAAAGCATGATCTGGATGTAATTTGCAGTAATTTCCACCATAACACTTAGCAAAAAGTGGTATTCCCGAGGTTTGGAGAATAAATACATCATCAGCCATTATATCATCTCCTCTATTCATTTAATTAATTCTACATCAATTTTTTCTAATTATTTTTTCTTAATGATCGTGAAATTTATACTTTTTTAATTCAACTGAATGCCACAGGAATCTTTATCAGAATAAGACTCACAAATACAAACAATCTTAGTAACAATTGGATACCGACTTTTTTTATGGGTTTTTTTGAGATTTTCAACAGTTCCTTTTTCCACATCTGAAATATACTTAGAAATGTTGGTTCTATTATAGCAATAAGAGAAATAGGATGGAGGAGTTGAAAGAATATTAATGGGATAAATGAGGCTAGGAAAAGACACCAAATTAAAAACGAACTGTATGTTGGTACTTTTCCTCGTTAACTTTCAACATATACAATCAACAGTATTGTTACGCCAATATTAATCCAGCAGAGTGAAAAAACTTTCAAGGATGTTTCAATGGGGACATTAAATGTTGAAGCAATGTATATGAAGGAAGCCTAACATCGCAAGAGCTATTGAACCGAGTGTAAGCTCATAAGGAGAAAGCTGTCTTGATCGAAATGCAAAAAACAACCAACCACTTGTCAAGAGTCCAAGTATACTAAAAATGAATAATATTTCAAGAGCTGGTTTACATAAGAATATTAACAATCCACTTAAGATGATTGTGAGGCTAGGTAGCCAATAGATATTTGTAAACTTACGTTTAACCATTTCCATAAGTGAATCTGAACCAAAAATTATTAGTATAGAAAAAGCAAGGGACAGCAATAATCCTTCGATTTTGACATCTCCTACTAATGATAATCCTATTCCGAGTAGAACTGACGCGAACCAAATTGCAGTCAATCCATGCTCTCGCGGGAGGTTAAATCCTAGTCTTTCTAGATGTCTTAGAAATCTCTTGTGATTTCTTGATTCCATCCCTTATGCCATCTTTCTGTATCAGTCCCATTCTGTATGAATAAAAGTAGCATCCCATCCTTTAGCACGTTGTACAATCTTAGCTTTTTGAGATAACAGTAGAAGAACATTAAGACAGTCGTCAATTGCTTCCTCAGAAAGACTCGAGACAACGGTCTGAATTTCAGGAATGGTTCGGTGTCCTTCCAAGAGAGCCTGTAAAATCTCAACGGCATCAGATATCAACTTAAACCTGTATGGTTTTTCTGGTGGAGCTTCTCCTCTAGGATCGAGAAACCATTTATCACCGTCATTTACAACTTTTCCAAAGGAATGAATATAAGTTAGGAATCCTAGTGAATAATAGGTATCACTAATACAGAGATCTGTTCCTGGAGACACTTCATAAGGAGAAGATTCCTCACCAAGATATTCCATTTTATCAAGTACTTGTAGGAATGTTTTAAAAGGAAAAGTATCAAAAGGAGGACGATTAAAGTATGAATTAGAAGCCATCTATAACCCACCAATTTCAGTAGAGAAGTTTTAAATCTTCATTATGAATTCTCTTTTCTTTACGTATTTTTCTTGACCAATTAAAGATACTTACTTTAAAATTTTCGTAGAGAGTGGGAAAATACATAATTACCTTCTTTTTTCAAGAATATTTTCTCAATGGAAGCTGGGCTTTTTTCAGTACAAAGAATTATTGATGATCATTACTAATAAGGTACTGTTAAGTTTATATTTTGGCCTTCTTTAACCTTAATCAGATAAAATTTTCTTAAAAAAGAATTTTTGTGATTCAAAATGTCAGATAAAGTAATACAAGGTGAAACAAAGTTACAGGTTGGAGATGAAGCTCCAGAATTCGTGCTTCCTGCTCAAGACGGGAAAAAAATCCGTCTTTCAGACTACCGAGGGGAGAAAAGTGTGATGCTTGCATTTTATCCTCAAGATTTTACACCTGTTTGTTCCCATCAACTCCCTTCTTATAGTAAACAGATAGATAAATTTGAGAAGCTCAATACTCAAGTTTTAGCAATTGGTATTGCTTCCATTCCTGTCCATAACGCGTGGATAGAAAGTCTTGGAGGTTTGAACTATCCTCTTCTTGCTGATTGGGTTCCGTATGCTGAAGTTAGTAAGAAATACGACGTCTTCATTCCAAGTCTTGGCTTTGGGAAACGAGCTATCTTCATTATTGATAAAGAAGGAATAATTCGCTATATTGATATTCCTTACGAATTAAATGAAGGTCCTCCAACCGAGAAGGATATTTTTGAGGCTCTTGAAGAGCTTCAGAATTAAATAAACCTCTCCTTTTTTTCTTTTTCCAGCATTTTGGGCATTTCTTTATGAATAAAAAGGGGAAGATGATTCTTTTAGTCAGATTTTAGTATCTGATTCGCAAGTATTTCCCCCATTTCCTCTCCTTTCTTCAAATCTTCTTTTGATGGCCCACCGACAAAATTAAAAGTATCTAAGACCGTCCATTTTAATTTCTCAGCAATTTTCTCAAAGTCTCTTTTTGCTCCATCATTCCATCCGTAGGAGCCAAAAAAAGCTGTTTTTTTATTGACAATTCTTTTTCGTACAGCCATATCCAAAACATATGCCATAGGGGGGAAGAGGTTTACCTCATAAGTAGGTGATCCAATAATAATTCCCTTATACTTCCAAAAATATGGTAAAATGTAAGATACATGTGTTCTTGCAGCATCAAAGATTTTAAGGGGAATCCCTGTTTTTCCTATCCCCTGCGCAATCGCATTCATCATTTTATTTGTATTACCATACATTGAGGCAAAAACAAGAGTTATCCCTGCTTCTCCTCCAGAAGGATCATTTGCACATTCTGCCCAGTGCTTATAGAGTTCCACTATCCTTTCTGGGTTCTTTCTCCACACAAGACCATGACTTGGTGCAATCATAGAAATCTCTAATCCTTCCAAGGAATCGATAGCTTTTAATACAAATCTAGAGAATTTAGCCACGATATTGGTGTAATAGCGTAATGCTTCTTCTTCATAGAAATTCTGGTCAACACCCTTATCATCATCAAAAATTTTCCCGCCTAATGCGCCATAACTACCGAAAGCATCACAAGAAAATAGTACATGTGTTTTCTTTTCATAACTTACCATAGTTTCTGGCCAATGGACATAAGGTGCTTCATAGAAAACTAGTGTTTGCTCCTTCCCTAAACTAATTTCATCACCACTTGTAACGACCTTCCATTTAATGTTTTTCGCATCTTCCAGCTGATAAAAATCTGCAATCATGTTTTTTGCTTTCTCTGTACCCACGAATGTAGCATTAGGAGCTACTTTTGACATTATTTTGATTAGTCCTGTATGATCTGGTTCAACGTGATTGATGATAATGTAATCAATTTTGGTAGGATCCACTACCTCCTCAACTTGAGTCAAGTAATCATCGGTCTTGATTCCTTTGGCTAAATCTATAAGTGCTACCATTTCTCCTTTGATAACATAACTATTATATGATACACCAACATCCGTTATTGGCCAGATCCCTTCGAAGAGATCTGTTGTCCGATCGTTAACTCCAATCCAGAAGATATTTTCAATAAGTTTAATTGCTGGCAATAAAACATACTCCTCATTATATTGAATGAAGGATAAAGACCTTAAGAATTCTTAAGAATAAATGTAACTCAAAAAGTCATTCACAAAATAAAGGTAAAATTACAATGGATATTCGAGAACCTTTTCAGTCGATTTGTTCAAAATCTTCTTTTGGTGCTCCACAATCAGGACAGGTCCAATCATCGGGGAGCTCTGCGAAAGGTGTTCCTTTTTGTTCTTCATCATATATATATCCACAAATAAGACATTCCCACTTAGCCATTAAAATCACCTTCTTTTTTTTTCAAAGTCTTTGTATTTTCAGCGGTTTCTGTTTCTTTTCTTATGATTTGCAGCGTTCATAAAAACCCCTTTAGGAGGTTTACCACCTTAAAAGATAATTTCGATTCAGTAGTTGTATGTCTAATGGATTTTTAAAACATTAATTCTCTAAATATTATACTACCATCTACTTTGGTAAGCATGGAAACTTTGACATAATAGTTATTTATTTCTTGGTAATTCGCTAAAAAATGGAAAAAGATTTCGTTTCACTGTTCCTTCTTGAAGAAATGATACGAGTAGTTCATTATGGCATTTGACTCTATTAAAATCCCTGGAAACGTTGTGACTGTCGAAGGTACACGAAAACAATATAGTGAAATATTTCTTTTCGCAATTTCTACTTGCATGTGGTGCAAGAAAGGGAAACGTTGGCTTAAAAAACACGGGTGGGGATTCTCCTACCTTGATATAGATAAAATCCCTGTTGAAGAGAAAAATAAACTGAAAAAAGACATTGAAGATGTTTTTGGAGTTAAACCAAGATTCCCATTTCTCGTTGTGAATAAATTTCAATGTGATTCAGGATATAATCCAGATATTTGGGAGCAAATGATCCAATGACTGTTCAGAAATCATACGTAGATGTAAAGGAGTATATAACTAGGATTTCCAAGAAAAACGGTTGGAAGTTAAATACTGATCAAGAGTCACTTAATGATTTAATCCAAGGATTACAAGACAATTTCAATCGCTTAGGATACTATAATTGCCCATGCCGCGATAGTCAAGAGGATCCTCAACTTGATCGGGATATTATCTGCCCTTGCCGATATGCAGAACCAGATATCAAAGAATATGGTTATTGTTATTGCACACTTTATTCTAGAATCGATTATGACCAAAATCAATCCATGAGAATGATTCCTGAAAGACGTCCCCCAATTGCATAACTTTTTATCCTAAAGAATTCATCGACGATTCTGATGAATTACTTTCTTCAAGTGGCCATACAATGGTTAAATATTTGATGATTTATCAGGATTCTGGTCTCCCAATTTTCAGTAAATGTTTTTCAGACTTTTGTGGGATAACCAAGAAAGAACCCGCTCTTTTAACTACGTTTTTAACGTTTCTTGAAAATTTTGCTCAGAAAACAATAGGTAGTTCTTTCCAGTCTTTTATTTTAGCTAACACTGTGATGCGTTTTGGGAAAACTGTTCCTTCTGGCCATTCAGTTGTAATTGGATTAGAAAAAGATAATCAAACGGTTGTTAATGAAATTTTCAGACGAATTGAAGATTTACTAGAAAACAAATATGCACAAAAAAACTGGAATATTGTCAGTAGTGAATTTACATCAGAATTTGAAAAAGAATTATATGATGAAGTTTTTCACCCTATTTTTCAAAATCACGATGGATTTAAAGATAATTGTCCTCATGGTGATAACTGTCCTTTGAAAACCTCTCTTTCACAAAAGAGAAACGTCTGGGTTATTCTAAAAGAACGTTATCAGATGATTACAAAGAAAGATAAAGACGTGTGAATCCCTCATTACATAAAATCAGTTGAATTTAACTTAGATCTGGAATAACTTTTCTTATTTCGGTTTCATGATCTGACACGGATTTTTCTTGTGTAAATATGTTTCTAATTAGAGGGATAGCATTTTTCACTCCCAAAATGATTGCAGCTTTTATTTTATCGTTATGAATAAATAGTTTAACATATTCCTCCTCATTGATATATTTCCTTACGCTATAGCCTAATTCAGGTTCTTTTCCAGTGTAACCAAAAGAACTCAAAAATAAATCAGTTACCTTTAAGGTAGAAGATATTTTCGATCCTTTATACTTAGTATCCTTATTAATCATATTGTGTCCTGCGATCCTTGCTTGTTGAATACTAGGAGGAATGAGGCCATATACTATCCCATTATGTTCTGCACAGTCTCCTGCTGCAAAAATGTCTTCGTGTGATGTTTCTAAGTGATCATTAACAATAATACCACGATTAATTTTTAAAAAATCCTGGATCAGTTCTACTCTAGGTTTAATACCAGTACAAGCTAGTACTAAATCTGAAGATATCTCTAAACCATCCTTAGTGATAACCTGTTCTACTTCTTTATCTCCAATAATTCTCTGAATCTCTTTTTTCACATAGATCTTAATACCACGTTGTTCTAGAATTTTCTTGAGAATGTTTCCTCCTTCCTCATCCAATTGTCTTGGTAATAGATAGGGAAAGAATTCGATCACGGTTGTTTCTTGACCCTGTTTGGCAGCTGCACTGGCGATTTCAAGACCGAGGACTCCACCTCCAATAACCACTGCTTTTTTGCTTACTTTAAAGCGCTCGCGAATTTTTAATGCGTCATTGAGACTTCTTATCGCGTAAAAGTGTTTCAATTGCCTTCCCTCAATGGGAGGGCACCAACAATCCGCTCCTGTTGCGATTAACAACCGATCAAATGGATACATTCTCTTTTGTGTCATAACTTCCTTTGTTTCAACATTAATTCTCTCTACTTTCTCTTGAACATGCAGATCTACTTGCAAATTTCTGTACCATTCGAGATTATAAGCAATAATGTCTTCTATAGTCATTTCATTGTTTCTAATGAACGTAGGTATCTTTGGTCGGTTGTAATAGCCAAGAAATGGCTCATCAGTAAATTGAGTTATTGTTGTGTTTGGAGGTTTTTCTTTGGATAAGACTTGAACAGCAGAAACACCAGCTACCCCATTGCCAATAACCACGTATTTCATTTTAATCGCGTTTTATTGAGAATATAATTCCCCTTAATAAGTATATAGTCAGATAATTAGCTCTAAAAATAAAAAAGAGGGTCTCTCCAATAATAACGTTAAAGTCATCATTAGAGAGTAAGAGGTTCTTCGTTTTTCCAAAATCCGTGGATATTGCAGAAAGAGAAAGCAATTAATGATCCAGGCTTATCTGTTTTGATCGAAAAATACCCCTTGGGTTCTGTTTTCCCAGCATCTCCATGTGAGTTAAAATCAATCCTTCCTATTTCGACTGGGAATTTTTCTCCATCAGGGTGGAATAACAATTGGATCCATCGAATATGATGTTCAACCGTGTTTGGATGTTCGATCTCTTTTCCCACACTGACTTCTACCACTACTGGATCTTTACTCTTTACTTCAATAACAGGGGCATGTTTCTCTTTCTTCCAATCCGCTGATTGAAAAAATTCATTTAAATCTACCATATTAAACACCTTTAATACAAAACTTTTCGATATGTCTTAAAAGGAGGATCTATTCTGTCTCTCTTACAGTATGCTGATCAAAGAGCATATCATTCTTGAAAGCAGCCTGTCTTTCCACTAGTTCACTAGCGTTTGCTTCTTCCTCGATTTGTTCTGTAACAAACCATTGGAGTACTTCTCTTGGATTGTAATCTTTCAACTCTTCCGCAAGATTCACTAGCTCATGAATTTTCCCCGTGATATACTGTTCGTGAGCATAACTTGTTGCAACAATTTCTTTCACTGAAGCCCAATCAGATTTAGGTTCGGGAATTGCTGGAATCTTTGCTGCTCCACCGACATCAATGATATAGTTCATAAACTTGTAAGCATGGGACAGTTCTTCATTGTATTGTGCAAAGTACCAACTGGACAATTTGTTGAACGAATGCTCTTTCAACCAAATACTCATGCTTAAATAAATATTAGCTGAATTGAGTTCCTCACCAATTTGAACATTTAAAGCCTCATTAAATTTTTCACTAATTAAAGCCATTTTTTTAACCTCTTTGTTATACAAAGTTTCTTTTATTCATTAAATACCTAGAACTTAAAGCTTAATATAGAATTAGTTGATAAAATCGAAAAATTAAAAAATTCTAGTCTTATAGCTTTTTGTGGCATAACCACCAGTCAAAACACTCAAACTCGCCTGCTTTAGCTTTTGCAAGGCGATCTTTAGCAGTTTTAACATCAGAAGCAGGAGGGACAATGACTCGGTCTTTAAGATCGAGACTTGTGTTATTGGGCCAATCAGCGGGCATGGCAACTTTGTGTTCATCAGAAATCTGAATTGCTTTTACCATTCTGAGGAGTTCATCAAAATTTCTACCAAGCTCTGGAGGATAATAAATCATCGTCCTGACAATTCCCTTGGGATCAATAAGGAAGACTGCGCGGACTGTGCTACTTCCTTTTGTTGGATGAATCATTCCATACAAAGCACCTACCTCACCATGATCTGCAATTATGGGAAATTTGATTTCGACGTTCAGTTTCTCTTTAATCCACTCAACCCATTTTATATGACTAAATACTTGGTCAATTGATAAGCCGATCAATTCAGTATTTAATTTTTGAAACTCATCATATTTATTTTGAAATGCTACAAATTCAGTGGTACATACAGGAGTAAAATCTGCGGGGTGTGAAAATAAGATCACCCATTTTCCCTGATAATCTTTTGGGAAATTTACCATACCATGAGTTGTCTTAGCCTTAAATTCAGGTGCAGGGTCACCAATCAAAGGCAAAAAAATTTCTTCTTCATTCATCTATATTCACCATTTGAGATTTTTTGGAAATAATATTTCCAATTTTTTAGGATAAATATGAGTATATCTTTGATCTGGTTCGAAAACTTAACCAAATTATAGAAAAAGTAGCTAATAGCCAAACCAATATATAATTATTATGTTCGGAAATATAATAGTGGATACTCTCAACAAAGTAAATTACTTAGGATTGTGCTTTTAATGGCATTTACAAACGATGACCTTTTAACCGAATTACAAAATGCTTCTGATATTTCATATGTAGAATTAGGTAAGAAATTCAATGTAACTGATGTTGCAGTTCGTAAAAGAATAAAGAAATTGAAAAAAGAAGGAATAATTAAGAGGTACACAATAGAAATAGATCATAGAAAACTTGGATTTGAACTAACTGCATTTATTGGTTTCGATGTGGCTGCAGAGTCTTTTGCTTCAATTATAGAAGAGGTTAAAGGTTGGAAACAGGTACAAAGCATTTTTCAAACGAGTTTAGATCACGATTTTCTAATGGAATGCTGGTTTCGTAATAATGATGAACTTACAGCTTTCATCAGTAAATTAGAAAATCTTCATGGGGTAGCCAGGGTATGTCCTGCAACTGTAATTCAAAGAATCAAATAATCAATTGTGTACCAATTGTAGCCAAAATCAGAGTAAAAATTTTGATAAAAACAAAGAATTATTTAAGAATATTTTAGAGGAAAATTCTAGTAACCTTACCATAAAGGAGACTTTAAGATGAAAACACAAGAACGAGTTGAATTCTATAAAAAACAAATTACCTTAGAAGAGAAAATTGTAGAGACCGCGAATACCTCCGTTCAAGATATTCCGAATGTCATGGTTAAAGAACTGATTTTAGGTATTGCAATGGATTCTAAAAAACATGCTTCTTTGTTAAATGCTCTTATTGCTTTAAACACAGGAACTACTCCCTTAATTCCAGAAGAGATTACGGATCAATTAAAAGAAAACATTGCTAAGCACATAAAGTTAGAACAACACGCCATCGATACTTACAAAGCATTTTGGAAGGAATTAGAGGACGAGAAGGAAAAAGTTGTTGTCAAAGCGATTTTAAATGATGAAATTCGTCATCACCAACTATTAAAACGTCTTCATGAAATGGTAGTCGAAAAAGAAGCACTCACAGAACAAGATATCTGGGATTGGACGTGGAAAGACTCACTCTTCCATGGATCGCCTGGGGGTTGAAAGGAAAGCTTTCCTTTCCCTAATTTTATTAAAAAACTATACATAATAAGCTAGGTGGCATAAAATGATTGATTTTCGTTTATCAGAAGACCAGAAAAAACTCCAGATGAAAGCCCGGGAATTTGCAATTAAGGAGATTATTCCCGTCTCAAGAAAATATGATCAATCTGGGGAGTTTCCTCGGGATGTTTTACAAAAAGCTTTTGATCAAGGATTGATGAATACAATATTCCCTGAAAGCATTGGAGGGCCAGGATTAGGGATACTTGACAACTGCTTACTAGTTGAGGAAATTGCTGCTGCCGACCCAGGTATTACTACAAGTCTTTTTGATAATTGTTTAGGAGCAGAACCTATCCTAATAGGAGGGACTGTTGAACAAAAAGACACGTTTCTCAGGCCATTAACAGAAGAGTTAAAATTCATAGCCTTCGCAACTAGCGAACCAGGAATGGGGTCTGATGTTGCAGGGATAGCCACGACAGCTCGTCTTGAAGGAGATGAGATCGTCT
This sequence comes from Candidatus Hodarchaeota archaeon, assembly GCA_016839625.1. Taxonomy (GTDB): domain Archaea; phylum Asgardarchaeota; class Heimdallarchaeia; order Hodarchaeales; family Hodarchaeaceae; genus Hodarchaeum. The sequence continues at coordinate 1,233 of JAEOTY010000387.1, read as the reverse complement.
TGAATGGTCGGAAAATGTGGATAACAAATGGGGGAGTTGCTACTTTCATGAGTACTTTCTGTCGTTTAGAAGGAACCAAGAGGCATCACGGGATAACTGGGGTGGTTATTCCAATGGATACTGAAGGTGTAAGAGTTGGTAAACCCATTCCGAAAATGGGTCATAAGGCTTCAAATACTGTAATGGTTCGTCTAGACGAGGTACGTGTTCCAAAGGAGAATATTCTTGGTGAATCTGGAAAAGGATTTCCAATCGCAATGCAAACTTTTGCACATACACGTCCAACCATTGGTGCATTCGCATGTGGGATGGCTAGAGCGAGCATGGAGTATGCAATTGCGTATGCCAAACGGCGAGAGGCCTTTGAAGATAAAATTGGAAACTTTCAATCCATTCAATTTATGATTGCAGAGATGAAAATTAATCTGGATGCGGCCCGCTTATTGACATGGAAAGCTGCTTGGGACGCAGATCACGGTAGAGATAATACTATTTCCGCAAGTATTGCTAAAGCATTTGCCGCTGATTATGGGATGAAGACTGCTAGTGATGCTTTGCAGATTTTTGGTGGTTTTGGTTATACAACGAATTATCTAATTGAAAAGCTCTTTAGGGATGCTAAGTTATATCAAATTTATGAGGGGACTTCTCAGATTCAAAGAATGATAATTAGTCGTTATTTACTTACTAAATACGTTCCAATCTTTGATAAAACGTTTTCATGAATATATTACATCTTCTACGACCCTGAAAGTCATAAAATTCCTTTGTAATGCACATCAAAAGACAAAGATCCGTGAGATTTGATATCTGTTTGAGTTATTAGTTGTTATTATAAAAGAAATTTCAATATAATGATAGAAGAAAGAAATACGAGCTACAATTCTGACAAAAAAATACCAAATTCTAAAGTCTAAAGAAAATTTGGAGAGTCCGAAAAAATGAATGAAACGATACAAAACTTATCAAAAGCGTTTATAGGTGAGAGTCAAGCAAGGAATCGATATACCTTCTACTCTAAAATCGCAAAAAAAGAAGGATATGAACAGCTTGCTGATTTATTCTTAATAACTGCTGATAATGAAAGGGAGCACGCAAAATGGCTATTTAGAATGATCAACCAGCTGAAAAAAGATATAGATGAAGAAATTGATGAACTGACGGTTGACGGGGTTGTACCTACAACATTAGGAAATACAATCGAGAATCTGAAGGCCGCAATTGCTGGAGAAC
>JAEOTY010000386.1 GCA_016839625.1 Candidatus Hodarchaeota archaeon | reverse complement strand
AAACGTATTCCAGAAGGAGTAGGAATGAAAATTACTCCCTCTGTATCTTCACACTTTGCCGCGTATTCATTTAATATCTTTGGCGTATCACTTAGCCCGATTCCTTGACCAAGCCAGTCTATCAATGTACCTGCTGTTGCAACAAATCCCTCAAGCATATAGGTTGGATTACTATCAATTACCCATGCAACTAGTGGAAAAAGTCCTCTCTTTGAAAGTTTTCCTTTACTACCTACATTCATGTCAACGAAAGCACCAGAGCCTTGGGATATTTTCACATCACCTGGATTAAAACAACATTGACCAAAAAGAGCTGCTTGTTGATCACCTGCAGCTGCTCGTATAGGGATTTCTACCCCCTCAAATAAAGAGGGATCAGTAGTTCCAAAATCTCCGTTTGTATCTTTGAGGTCAGGAAGAATTTCCATCGGGATGTTAAAAATCCCCAATATGGGTTTATTCCACTTTAACTCAAAGGGATTTAGTAAACCCGTTGCTGCATTACTATAATCAGTAGCGTGGATCTTCCCGCCTGTTAGCTTATAAATAAACCAACAATCAATAGTACCGAAGGCAATTTCTCCTGATTTACATCTTTCCCGTAACCCCTCCACATTATCTAAAGCCCATTTTAATCTTACAGTGACATGATCTGTGGTGTAATTAAGCATTGAAGTTGCTGTAAGCATAGTATTTCGTGTAATCTTGCTAGCAAACCAAGCGAATTTTTTTAACAGACGCCACTTCTTATTCTTATTCATTTCATTACAAGTGTCTGCTGCTCGGACATCTGCCCAATTAATGAAGTTAATGATTGGGTTTCCAGTAGCTCTTTCCCATAAAGTAAAGCTTGCACGTTGATTCGTAATCCCGATTACCGCGATATCTTTTGGAGATACTTCTGGTTTCTCAAAGGTTCGACTGACTACATTAATCAATGATTGCCAAAGATCCATAGGATCATGTTCGATCCACCCTGCTTTTGGATAATGTGCTGTTGTTTTTTCATACTCACGTGCAATGATTTCTCCCTTTTTATTAAAAAGTACTGCTCTTATACCAGTTGATCCACTATCTATCGCAAGAATATACTTCATTTTGATCTCTTCTGCTTATTGTAAGGTTGAAACTTCATTCACAAATCACGTTATTAGTGCAACCATAAGATATATTGCGATGAATTGATCAATAAAATAATCAATCCTCTTTTTTCTTTCAATTTAGTCACAATATAAATATATCTCGAAGATAAATATGCCAGATACGGAGGATTTTTTAAGTGGCAGATCTCAAGCTTAATTACAAATTTTTATCGGTTGACTGGAATATATCTCTAGAAGATAAATAAAAAGTGATTAAAACATGCCAGAACAACAAAAAGTGTTTATTGCTGGAGGAACCACCACACCCTTTGATTATCCATTAAACCTTCAAATCGAAGAGATGGTGGCAAATTGTATCCGGCAACTCTATACAGATGTTCCCGAGTTTCATCTGAAGGATGTTCGGGAAAAAGGTATGGTGGTCTATTCCCATTTTTCTGTGCACTTTAGTCATCAATTGACAGCGTATTGGATACTGCATGATCACCTAGGGCTCGTAGGTGTCCCACATTTCCGAATAGACAATGGTGGTAATACGGGTGGATCTGCTCTGTATGCTGCTTATGCTCTAGTGCGAGCAGGACTAGCAGATATTGTACCTGTGATCGGATATGAACTGATGGGATCTGTATCACAAAGTAAGGGATCGGAGTTCATTGCTATTGCTTCAGATACAAGGTACGAGGCGATGCTCGGAGCTAACTATACAAATTATTATGCAGGATTAGCACGGATCTTTATGGAAGAATATGGATTAACTGAAGAGGATTTTGCTGAAATATCAGTCAAGAATAAAAATAACGCCATAGCCACCGGTGAGAAAGCTCAACATTATCGTAAAGTCGGTGAAAAATTGACTGTTGATGATGTCATGAATAGCCGATTAATTTCCTATCCTCTAAAAAAATGGGACTGTTGTTTTATGTCTGAGGGAGCTGCAACAGTTTTAGTGTGTAATGAACAGTTTGCTAAGCAATATGCTCCTGACCATTATGTCGAGATTACTGGTGCAGGTCTATCTTCCTGTACTATTCGTGCAGGTGATCGGTATGCCTTTCCAGGATGGACAGAACGATATGGGGAAGGTTACCCTGGACTAGGGGAATTCGCTGCATGTCGTCATTCCGCAGAACTCGCGTTCAAAATGGCTGGTATCGAATGGAAAGATTCCTACAAAAGCTTAGATGTCGCAGAAGTTCATGATGCCTTCTCAACCTCTGAATTCCAAATATACAATGCTCTTGGTTGGTGTCAGTCAATTACACCAAAACAATTCATTCGAGACAGAATGCCCATGATGGAAGGTGAAATCCCCACAAACCCTGGTGGTGGGCTTATTGGTTACGGACACCCAGTTGGGGCTACTGGATTAATGTCTACTGTCGAATGTTACTACCAGCTCGCAGGTTTGATTCCAAGAGAGCACAGATCAACAGAGAATGAAGTAAAAGATGCTGAAGTTGGTTTAGTCAATTCTCATGCAGGGACAGGAACATCAATTAGCAATTTCATATTAAAGAGAGTGTGAGGTGAATATAGATGGAAAAGAATTTACATCCAACCCCAAATAACAAAGATTTTATCTGGGAAAAATGGACTAAATTAAATGAACAAATTCCTGAAAAAGGTTGGACATGGCAGAATGTTCGCTCAGGTAATGCGGGGAACGTAGAATGGATAGAGCAGCAAATCTATTATGATATGTTATATACTTTCAGGTTAGGTGCATTAAGTCCATACGCTAAAGGATTACTAGAAGGAAAACTACTTGGTACAAAATGTCCAAAGTGTGGTGACATAACATTTCCTCCACGAATCAATTGCTGGCGCCTTGACTGTAATCTTGAAATAACAGAGTGGATTGAAATGCCACATTCGGGAATTCTACATACTTTTACCATTTGTGGCTTTGCAGCAAAGAGTGCGTTAAAGAAATTACCTTTTGTCCTTGCATATGTTCTTATTGGAGAAAGTAAAACTGCAATCGCCAATATATTAAAAATAGAGGAACCTTGGCATGTTGAAACAGATATGCCAGTCATAATCAAGTTTACTAATAAACAACGGGTTGGCAACCTTATTGACTTTTGGTTTGAACCGGCTCCAAGCTGGAATCCATCTCCAATGACCCCTGAAAAAGAACGTATCAAAAAATTATGTGAACCTGTCTACGAATGGATTAAAATATTGAAAAGGAGTATGTAATCCTTTTCAATTTTTTTTTAATTATTCCCTTAATTTCAGTTTTAAATTTTAAATCTTATTTGAAATGAACTCATCGCATAATTTTTAATTGAATTAGTGGTATGATGAATTGAAAAGATTATTTTTTTATATCTTGTAAATCACATTTGAGAATCTTGGTGGTTAAGATTTTGCCTAAAATACTTTGGGAACCCTCAGAGGAGCAGATCAAACAAGCGAATATGACTAGTTTCATTGAATTTGTGAATAGTAAGTATAATCTTGATCTGGCCTCTTATCATCAAATTTATAATTGGTCTATTGAAAATACTTCAGATTTTTGGGCATCCTTGTGGGATTATGGAGGAATCATCGCTTCAAGAAAGTATGATACTGTTGTTGAGAATTTTGACAATTTTTTTACAGTTAAATGGTTCCCAGGAGCACGATTAAATTTCGCTGAGAACTTATTAAGACATCAAGATGATAAAGACCAAATTGCCTACATATTTCAGGGTGAGACTCGAAGATCAAGAAAAATGACTTACAATGAGCTATTTTCGCAAGTAGCACGTTTCGCTAAATCATTGCACGAGTTAAACGTCACTTCTGGAGATTGTGTTGCTGGATATATCCCGAATCTTATCGAAACAGTAGTTGCTATGTTAGCAGCTACAAGTCTCGGAGCAACATGGGCATCTTGCGGAGCAGAACTGGGATCAAAAGCTGTTTTAGACCGATTGGGACAGATAAAGCCTAAAGTCTTAATTACTGCCGATGGATATTTCTACAAAGGGAAAACATTTCCCAGTATAAAAAATGTTGAACAGGTTGTTAAAGAACTACCATCTCTTGAAAAAGTAATAGTGACCTCTTACGTTGAAAAAGCTCCAAAAATTGATATGATTCCTCGTTCCATTCATTATGATGAGTTCCTATCCTCAGAAACGCGTCCAGATATCAAATTTGCACAATTACCATTCTCTCATCCTGGTTACATCATGTTCTCAAGCGGTACAACGGGTAAACCTAAAAGCATGGTTCAGCGGACAGGAGGAGTTCTCTTAACACAGCTTCGAGATCTTATACTACATACGGATTTAAAGAAAGAGGATCGGATTACTTATAACACCTCGCCTTCTTGGATGATGTGGAATTGGCTTAATGGTTCGTTAGCTGTTGGAGCGACAATTCTTCTCTATGATGGAAATCCATTATACCCAGATTGGGGAACTATGTGGAAGTTAATTCAAGATGAAAAAATTACCATTTTTGGAACAAGTGCAAGTTATCTCCATTATCTAAGCGGGATTGGAGTTCAACCAGGTAAACAGTATGATCTATCTTCTTTACGAGTAATTTCTCAGACCGCTTCCTCTATATCATCAGAGGCAATGCAATGGCTCTATAAAGAAGTAAAAAAAGACTTTCACTTCAATTCAATTACTGGAGGATCTGATCTTAACGCAATATTTGCAGGGGGATGTCCTATTCTACCTCTTTATACCGAGGTACCTATCCAATGTCGAGCCTTAGGCATGAGAGTTGAAGCATATAATGAGGAAGCAATAGCAATCCGCGATCAACAAGGAGAACTGGTTGTGGAACATCCATTTCCAAGCGCCCCATTGTACTTTTGGGACGATCCTGATAATAAAAAGTATGAACAAGCGTATTTCAACTATTTTAAACCAAAGGGAAAAATGGTCTGGCGACATGGAGATTATATCATCATCCATAGTGAAACTGGAGGCATGACAGTCTTTGGAAGATCAGATGCAGTTTTGAAACCTTCTGGAGTTCGGATCGGAACATCAGAGATTTATAATACCGTGGAAACGCTACCTGAGATTGAGGACAGTCTTGCTATAGGGCAAAGCTGGAAGGGAGATCAACGGGTAGTTCTTTTTGTAAAATTAGCAGAAAATTTTTCTTTAACAGACGAACTGAAGAACAAGATAAAAAAGGTTTTACGAGAAAAAACGTCTCCTAGACATGTTCCAGCGTTAATTCTCGAAACACCAGACATTCCGTATACATTTTCAATGAAGAAAGTAGAAATTGCAGTCTCGAATATAATCCATGGAAAACCAGTCACTAATAGGGAAGCTTTATCTAATCCAGCTTCGCTAGATTATTTTGAGAAGATTCGGTCGGACCTGGTTTGAAGATTCAACTCTGAGCTTCTTTAATACTACCATCTTCGCGCTCAATCTCTTCCTTCAGACCAGCAATTTCAGCTATTTTCTTATCTATATCTTCTTTAATTTTCATAATTTCTCTATTCACTTTTTCTACTTCTTTAGATACTTCTTTCTTCTTTTCCTCGTCTGTGACCTCATCTAAGAGACTTTCAAGAGTTAGACACTTATAGTGTTTTGAACCGAATTGAAGCTGCAACTCCCTTAATTGGTTTTCTTTTTCCTCCATTTCTTGTTCAACTAACTCTACTCGATCAACATCCAATAAATCTTCCGCCAACTCAATATACCGACGGATAGAGCGAATTCTCAACTCTCCTGCTCGTTTTCTTTTTCTGAAGAACAATGCCAGATTACTATTTTCCCCAAGCTTCAAAACAATAACGTTCATATCATCTGTATCGAATACAAGTTTATTATAATCTGCTAAATCAAAATTACAAATCTCATACATCCTAGATATTGATGCTAAGGTTTCAGAGATCTTCGCTCCTAATTTTGGTATATTCACTGTGTGTTCAAATGTTGTGTGAAACACAGTGCCATCGTTGTAGAACATAACCACATGTTCAACTTCGGGTAGAGTCCTTTTAATCCGTTCTATAGTTTTCTCAATCTGACTCATAATTCAGCACCGTTAGGTTACTATATAGTTTCTAAATGTGAAAAGTCCTTTATCAATTCTGGATTGAATTCCGAAAGAACCCCTTTTGGCCAAAATGAAGAAAATGCCAACAATAACGCCTATGATTCCTATAATCAAGATTCCAACAATAACATTGTAAAGTAATGTGAAAAAGAGAGTTGCTAAGAATAACTGGTATATTGTTGTTATAAATCCGAGCTTCCAGAAAGTAGTAATGTTAATCGGACGATTATTTTCCTTAGCAATGTTTAATACAAGGATATTATCACCTAATGGTGTTAAATTGTCACCCCAATTAGCACCAATGGAAAGACTGTAAAAATATCTATTTCTAATTGTTGAAGTTGATGTTGTACCTGCTATCCCGTCGACAATGGGAATAAAAACGTTAGTAATCGGCACATTATCTACCAAAGAACTCGAAAACGCTGCAGCCCACATAATAAGAAGAAGCTGGAAAAATTCATTTCCCCCTCCGATGTTACTGAAAATATCCCCTAGAAAATCAGTGACACCAACGATCTCCAATCCCCCAGTAATGATGAATATTCCTAGTAAATAGAAGATAAGTTCATAGTCGAACTTCTTTATGATTGTACTAATCTCTTGTGTGTCTAAACGACTAATAATAGTTAAAATCATCGCTATACTTAAAGCTATTATATCAGGAGAGAGATACTCTTTCAAAAAGGAATATGGAACAATGAAAAAAGAAAACATTAAGAGGACCAACGCACCCAATGATGCATACAATAAACGTGGACTTTGCACTACATTCCAAATATCGAAATCATATAACAATATATTGATAGCCTTGTCTTTAGGTATCGATAAATCGTTTTTATAAAGTAAAATAAAGAATAGAATGGTAAAAACAAAGGTAATGATCGAAAAAAAACCAATTTCAAAAAAATATGTTGGGAGAGAGATACTAGCCTCTTGAGTAATTAATATATTAGGAATAGAAGAGATAGAAAAGAGTGTACCACCAATATTTACCACCACAGCCTGTGTCAGTATGTACGGGGTAGGACTGACATTTAAAACCCGTGATACAGTAATGGTAAGAGGAATTAATATCATAACAGTGAGAATATTATTCAAAATCGATGAAAACAAGAATGATAAAATACAAAGAATAATCATTAGAGGAATTGGCTTTCCCCGAGACATTTTTATAGCAATTACGGCTAAAAACTGGAAAGTTCCAATTTCATCCGAGATCTGAACGATAAACATCATTCCAATAATCAGCATTAACGAATGCAAATTTACATATTGGTCACTTGTAGAACCGAACAACAATTCCACAATGATAGAAAAACTATGTCCTTCAATGAATGTTATCACGAAGTAGGTGACTAATGCTCCCGAGATTGCGACAATAGCTCGGTTTTTTTCTGCCAAGATAAAGAATATGACACAAATAAATACAAAAATTATGATCAGGGCACTCTCTAAAATCCCAATCACCTTATTCTCTTTACTTGACAATATCTGAATGGGATCATTCAAAAATATATGTATAGTAGTCATTTATACAACCTAATAATGAGCACAATATCAAAATCCACAAAAAATTTGGAGAAGTAAGCAGAACAATGGAAAGAGAACATAACTCTGAAAATCAACCGATTTTTCTGATTTTAGGGGCCCCCAATGCTGGTAAAACAACTCTCATGTACCGATTGTATTCTGGGATATTTTATAACACCGTTCAGGTTACCAACCAGAATGTTGAAACGGTAAAAGTAGATAAGGTTCGACTTCGTGCTCTTAACATCTTAGAGAATAAGTTGGTAAAAGAGATCAGGGAACCTTTAACCATTGGAACCTCTGGGGTAATTTTCATTGTTGATACTTCAATATCAGCAGAAGAAAATGAAGTTCATAGCTTTTTTCAAGAGATTATATCTTCTACAGCCTTAAAAAACCTTCCTTTACTAATAATTGGGAATAAGGCCGACCTCCCGCACTATGATGAACTCCAACTTATGAAATATTTGAGATTAACTGAAACTCAGCAAAAAGAGAGATTCCTAATACAATTAGTTAGTTGTAGGACAACCGAAGGAATTATTGATGGCATGCAATGGTTGATGAAAAAAACAAATCAATATTTCTATATTCCCGCTTTCAGGAAGTTAAAACAATAGTTCTAAATAAGTTAAATGACCTTTCAGTAGTTCTTAAGAAAGCTCTTGACTCACCTATCATTCTTGATTTTAGCGAGGACTCTAAATTCTCACATTTCTCTTGTATTGCTAATTGTAAAAGCTGCTGTGGTTTTGGGTATTTTTTACCTTCAGAAATTCAAAATCTACCAAAAGTTGTTAAGAAACAATTAATTTTGACAAAAGATGGAAAATATGAAATTAACAGGCAAGACGGCCGCTGTATTTTTTATAACACCGAGTTGAAAAAGGAATATTTTTGCTCGATCCACAATATTAGGCCACTTAGATGCAAAATTTATCCGTATTTTCCACTGATCGTCGACCAGAGAGTGGTTATTACTTTAGAACCAGCGTTAAAAATGAAGAATCATACTACACAGATCAAAGCATGCCCTGGTATCGGCAAAACTGGAAAATCATTGAAAAAAACAATCAAAGATTGCTATTCCTTTTTAAATAATCTATTCACAGCTCCCCAGCTACTATCAACTATTATTTTAAACAACGAGAGTTTCAATACAATCAGAAACGATAGGTGGTTTATCGAATATCACAATGATGTTTTATAGAAGTATCTACTCAAGTATTGTTTGACTTCTGTGATACTTTTTGTGTGAGGAAGAAAAAATATATATCAAAGGTTTTCAGTTTTTTTTCAGACTCTAAAAACTCTAAATATTATGATTAAATGGAGACTTAACAAATGGCAAAACAACGTTTTGAAGAAGGCGACCTGTGGGTTGATATAGACCTTGATTTATGTACTGGAGCAGGCGAGTGTGTCGATGTCTGCCCCGAGGATGTTTATGAAATAGTTAATGGCAAAGTTACTGTTCCAAAGATTGGGGATTGTTCTGAATGTGCTGCCTGTGATGGTGTTTGCCCGAACGACGCCATTTTAGATCATTGTTCTTGGTAGACCCTTTTCTTCCCCTATTTTTCTTTTTTCTCTCTTATGGCCTTTGATGACTATCTCATACCCTTTTTTTTCATTTTTTTTGCTAGTCTAAAATTTATTAACAATATCATGAAAGATTAATTGACTTATAATATTTCCTAGGAACCGACAGGGGGTTCTTAATAGCTGTCAATTGACTTAGAGGATGTGAAACGTTCTCAAAGTAAACGAGCATCATTGGTTGAGCAAACAGACTATACTACGAGTCCTAAAAAATTGTTAGCTATCGCAGTTTATCAAAGAAGGAAGGGAATTCGAGGGGGAGGGATACTCTATAACCTTGAATCCCAAGATCAGGTTGATTTTTGGTTAGGGGAGACTAGTCCAGCTCCTTATCCTTATATCAGTACATTTCTTAGCTTACGAAATAAACCTTCGTTAATAAAAGTGATCAATGCTTTTTGGGGAAAGTTCGATCTTGTATTAGTTGAGGGTGCGGGAGTTCAACATCCAAGACATTTTGGCTTAGCATGCGAATTAGGTGTCGATTTAGATATTCCAGTGATCGGGATCACAAAAAACTCCTTGTGGGGGGAAATAAACATGTCCTATCCTATTGAAACATGTCAGAGGGAGAAGAAACACGATATTTTTCCAGTGCATGATGGGGAAAAACTATTAGCGTACTTTATTAGGAGAAAACAGAATAAACGGGGAATTTTTCTATCTATTGGACATAAAATATCATTACAAACAGCAGTGGACATAATTTTACCGCTTTTAAAAAATAAATTACCTGAACCCCTACGATTAATCAAATCTCTACTGAAAAAATGCTGATTACATGATTTTTATGGGAAAACAGGTAAGTTTATTATATTATTATTATTATGAGATTGTTCATTCAACGAAAAGAGGGACATATCATTTCAATTACACAGGTAGTTTATGAGATAGACACACAACAAGGTTTAGCTAAACTTCACCATAGAACACCGGATTCTGAAAATCAACCTCCAGTATTAATGATTCATGGTTTTGGTTCCAGTTCTGACGTCTGGTTTGCATATGATAACTCTCTTGGAACATATTTCCGTGAGAAAAAATTCGATTGTTGGGCATTAAATCTGAGTAACTCAATTTCTGGGGACATTATCACATTAGCTCATGAAGATCTACTTACTTCCCTTGATTTTATCTTCAAAAAACGAAGAAAACCAGTAATTATTGTTTCGCATAGTATGGGTGGCATCATTTCACGAGTATTTACCAGTCCTCATTTTAAACATCCGTATCCCTTAGATAAAATCGAACCGATGATTCAAGGAATCGTTTTACTTACCGTACCGAATCATGGAGTCGGAACTGCTGATGTTTCAGGTATTGAAGAAACAATCCAAACGCTTCGTAACTTTCTTAAAGATGATAAGGAACAAGTATCCGCCGATCTAGGACTAGGATTCGTTCAATTAACTCCAAAAAGTCATTTAATTAGGACACTAAGTAAACCTCTTCCCCTAAATCCAAATATAACGTGGTTGAATGGTGTTGGAACTTTTGATAAGGTCGTTCCAAGGAATAGCGCTCTATTTGAAGAATCGGAGACCACGAACATCCCCTATTTTAAACAACGAGAGTTTCCATGTGATCATATGGTGTATCCCTTTAGTTCCACAATAAAAAAGATCATAAAAGCAATTCCTCCGCTTTTTGAACCATCTCGACTTGAATCAAAAATCAAGATTCATCCAGCAATCCATAGACACCAACCTGTTTGTGATTGGATTCTAGAACAGCTTTTTACTACAGATTAATGCAGATGTGATAAAGTGATAATTCAATACTTAGAGGGAGCGGAACCTCTCTTCATCAAGGGATCCAATACAGGATGTTTGCTTCTTCATGGTGCTGGTGGGGGGACTAGTTGGGATTTAAAGGAATTTGCACAAACTCTTCATTCAGAAACAGGAGCTACAATTTGGTTACCAGCATTGAAAGGATTTGGAACTCGTCCTGAAGATCTTTATGAAGTAACATTATCGGACTGGGTGAATGATGCACAAGAGGGGATTCAAAAATTGAAACAAGATTGTGATCAAATTTTTGTGGTTGGTCATTCAATGGGAGGTTTATTAGCACTTCTCATGGCCGCAGAACAAGAGAATATCAATGCGATCGTGACTTGGGCGGCGCCATTTAATATCCGCTATCGACAACTCAAGCTTTTACCAATTATTAGTAAAATACCCCTTTTAAAACGCGTTATTCCAGAAAAATTTCCCACTCCAGCCCCAGAGGAATTACGACAAATAGGCTGGGTAGGCTATGATTGGATACCTTCATCACTTGGAATGATCATTCTAGAAGGATTAAAACGCATGAAACAATCACTTACCAATGTTACTTGTCCTGCTTTCATTATTCAAGGGACCGAGGATGAAGGAGTATCAGATGATAGTGCAAGGAAGATCTATAATACTATTAGCTCCGTAACAAAAGATCTGTGGTATGTAGAAGGAGCCCATCATCCACTTATGAATGATGACACATATAAGGACGAATTATTTACACGCACAATAGCATTCCTTGAGAAAGTTCAACGTTAACGAAAATGGACCAAATTATCATTCTTTAAGCGAAAGAAGGGCATCTTCTGTAGAATATTTAGGGTAATAGCCAAGGTTCTTTATTTTATTATTCGAGGCCACAAAAGGATAAGCTACAAAATCCAAATAAGAAGGAGGGGCTTGTGAGATACGTAATTTCCATTGAAACCAAAGAAGTGCTTTCAGAACTCGTAATGGTATTCGAACTCCTCGTCCCTTAAGAATTCCTGGAATTTGACCTAACGTAACATCCATATCTGGGCAAACATTATACGCACCCTCTAGTCTTTGATCCAACATCAATTTAAATCCGAGAAGGGCATCTTCCAAGTGCAGAAACTGGATAGGAGTATCTTTTCTAGGATGAGGCATGAGAAAAAAAGTTCGCCATCCTCCCCTAAGAATGTCAGCAACAAAATTCTGGAGATCATTAGACAGAATTGCTGAAGGACGGATCCTTCCGATCTTCATACAATTCGGATTACTCTCTTGAAATTCATCAATTACTTGCTCTCCTAAAGTTTTGTGATAAGAATAATGGAACTTTTTATTCCCACGAAGAGTATCAGATTCTGTTAAGGGATAAGGATTATCAGCGTGAGCACCATAAGCTAGGGTCGAGGAAGTGTGGAGAAAATAATCAATATTGGCTTTTTGGGCTTGTTTTAACGCATTTTTCGTCCCTTCAATATCGACTTGATAAGCTTTCTTAGGATTATGAACAGGATTAATAATCCAAGCCATATGAATTAGATCTGTCACACAATGTTCTTCAAGAATTGATGCAAATTCGTCTCTCACGTCGATTTTATATGAAGTAAGTGGTATTTCTTCTTGTTGACTTATCTCTCGAATATCTAAACCAACAAAATGATCAATATCAGAGGAAAATTCAAGTAGATAGGAAATTAAATGACGACTGAGATATCCAGCTGCACCAGTCAAAGCAATAACCCGTGACATTTATTGTTTCAGCTCTCGTGTTGTCTTGGAAAAATTTCTGTAATCTATTTTGATCGACTCATTAATTGTAAAGCTTTTTGAAATTTTTGAATTGTACTTAAAAATTAATGTTCCTCGATTCGTATTCGGTTAATTATAAGAACTATGGAAAAAAACCATCTAGCTAGTTCCTTTAAGAACTTGTTTCCAAATAAAATTGATGTAAAAACCTTTGATTCCAAAGACTATCACGGTTGCCTACCAAAAGAAACAATTATCACAAGCCTCATTGTAAATCTGCTGACAAGTGTTTCATAGATGTTTAAATAAAAAAAACTCAAAACTTACACATTATAACAATCATTTAAAAGGAACACTAGAGAATCTGTTCGAAGATTTAATCCCCCCATAGAAGGTTTAACTGAAATGTATGAACTGGACGTCTTGCGCACTTATTTAAAAAATGCAAAAATTACTCCTCGAAGAGTATTACAACTATCATTGGGCCTTATGGTAATTTTGATTGTAGCTACAAGTTCAGCATCAGCAATAGCGTATCGTGTAGAAACAACGAAGGCAGTACAAGCTCAAAGTAAGCGAATGATTTACTCTTATGAACTCGACCAGCGTATCGGGGTGTTATACGCTGGTAATGATCTTGTGATTTCTGGGACAGCGATATCACTTTATGATTCACTCCGAATAGTCTATAAATCAATAGACTTAATCCCCGTTGGTAGTTTAAAAGAAATTCAGGAGTTAAAACTTGCTCAATATAACATATTAATCTACGTGTTTGATACCTCTTTGGATGGAGTTTTTATCGGTGATCTTGTCACTTGGGAAGAATTCGCAGAATATCTAAGTGCTCGTTCTGAGATAAATCATGTACTGGGTATGGGAAACGCAAATAACCTTTATCGGTATCTCCCACTTTATCAAACCAATGTTTGGATTGAAGGATCAGATATTTTAGATGCTCAACTTGTGTACCTTTGGTGTATTTGGTCTGTAGCAGATATTTTGGAAACAAACTATGGGGAATATTCGGATTATTATAACGCAGCCCTTAGTATTCGTAAACTTAGTATAAAGTATTTTGCTGAAAATATAAACAGCATCGTTGAGCGGAATTTTGATGTTGTTGATTCAATGGGTGAGGAAGACTTAGTATTAAAACAACAACGCTATGAAAAGATGAAGGAACGTTTTCCTAGGGAAATGGAGCCAAAATTTGATATTAGAGAATTACCAGAAGAAAATCGTCCAGCAATGTATATTAAAAAATCTACAGAGGAAGCACTTGGTTTAGGAGACCTAATAATAGGCTTTCTTCCATTAGAATCAGGACTACAAGGCCCTATTGGTGGAATTATAGATCTTCTCCTAGAGGTCTTCATCGATATGGTGGGAGATGAAATTAATCTTGGCGAAGATGCAATGAAACAAATTGAGTTAGCCTTCAAAGTCCTTCAAACGATTCTTGGATTCTTCGAAGGAGGGGACGTCTCTGTCGAATCAGCACTTTATGATTTATTTTTGCTACTAGAAGATATGATTCCGTTCGCTGACGAGCTAAAACCATTTGTTAAAATTTTATTAGATGCTATTCCTCTCCTCAGGGGTGATTGGTCAGCTATTGTTAAAATTATTGGTGATTTACTAGACCTTTTATTCAAATATCTTCCAGGTGATTTAACGTTCTTTAAGGACATTCTTCTCAATCAGGATTATGGACTTTTATACCTTGGAGCAGACGTAATCGACCAGCTTCAATCTGAAGGGGGAAATTTCCTTGATATCTTGATGTCCGTTTTGAGTGGAAAATATATCGACGGACTTCTCAAAAAGTTCCTGAATGAAACTCTGGGCTTGAATACAGCGGATTTTCAGAAGTACGTCCAAGGAATAACTGTATTTTTGAAATCAATCATGGATTTTTTGGCTCGTTTTGATCTCAAGAACACAATCAATACATATCTCCCTCAATTAATTCAATTTCTCTTTGAAGTTCTTGGTGATAGTGTCTCCTCTTCCGAAGCACAACAATGGGCAAGCGGAATAGGAATCATTGTTAAACTAATCATGTCTGCCATCGGATACTCTGATGACAATCTGGCAACAATCTTTGATGAATTATTAACGCTTTTTGGACTACCCTCAACAACAGACGTTAAAAATCTCATCCAACGGATAAACACTCTTATCTCCCAAGCAAAAGAAAATGCAGAAACTTCAGTTAACAATTTCGTAAATAACCTCGAAACCTCTATAACTGAATTTAAGTCCCAAACTGGATTTAAATTTAGTACTGATTCAACTAAAGATCAACGAATTCAAGCAGTCATAGTTTCTGGAGCTACAATGGTCGCAGGAGCCATTAATGGAGATTTCACTGATAAAGGAAATCTTCCAAATCTCAATAACACCGTAGATCTTGTAATAGATGTTTTAGAACTGGTTTTAGGAGATATTGATGATACAAAAGAAATCAAGATCAAAAAAGCTGTTAATAATATTGTAGCGATAATCGCTGTCATTAGTGATAAGGATGAAATTAAACAATTTATTAGTAGCACTATTGATAGCTTTAAAGCACAATTCAAGGATCCTGTTAGTCTTATTGAAAACACAATGACTTTCCTACTCTCTGGAGCTAGTAGTCTTAACATTAACAGCTCAATCATTGAGAAAATTAAAACGTTCTCTGAAATGGGTATTGGATTCTTCAAGATCATAATGGCAGCAAAAGATAATTCCATCCAGGGAATCCTCCAAGCATTAATTGAAAATGTTGGATTAGTATTAGTTAAAGAATTTACAGGTATTGATATTGCCTTTGTGCATAAAGTTTTACAGTTTATCTTCCCTAGCTTTTTCGGTGTAGAATCTTCAGAGTTACCCTCGGCTACAGAATTGAAGAATGAATTAATTAACCAATTAAATAGTATAAAGGGTGATATCGAATTACCTAGCTTTGCTAGTAGTCTTGGTTTAAACAGTGTAGATGAACTGATCACCTCAATTGGTAGTATTCTTGAAATCGTGTTCAGTGCTAAAGATATTTTCACAGATGGCCTTCGGTGGCTTTTCGGGCAACTGATGGATTGGGTGGGTGGCCAAATTGAGATTTTGATTAACAAGCTGTTAGAAGCAATTACAAGTGCACTTAGTGATTCAGATCTTCTTCCACCACATTGGGAAGGAAGCTTACCTGTTGGACTAGGTGGTTTTAGTCTGTTTGAAATTGGAATAGAGCTAGGTTTATATCCTCATTTTGGATTCGATACGGATGCATTTACAGATTGGATTTTAGATATTATATTTGCTGGCCTTAATCCATTCCAAGGTGATGATCTAGGAGATTATTTAGCGAGTTTCTTTGGGAAAATATTTTCTTTCTTTGAGCTTACTCCAACATTTAAAGCTGGCTTTGAACTCGGTGGTTTTGGTACAGAAGAAAATCCATTAATGGCATTTCTACTCGAATCACTAGGATTAGAACTAGAATTCTCAGGGAAAGGGTGGTTTGAAATTGAATTATTCACTGTAAAAGGGGGAGTTTTTGATACTGATAACTTCTTTAAGGTCGTTGAATGGGGTTTCTCATTTACAATAACTGTATCGCGAACATTCACTTTACTAGACTTTCTAACAGGTGGAACTGCTGGAGCTCTTAATGCAGTAGGGGAATACCTTGGACTAGATGCAATTACTGTTACAGTTTCATTTGGAATTTTTGTCGAAGTTGTGAAACGCGCTGCTTCAGCGTCAGGGCCAGAGGAAGGATCATTTACCTTAAAGATTACTCTAGGATTAGCTGTACATTTCGGTATTGATCTGTTCATTGTAGGAATCTCGTTTGATTTTTCAATGGAGATCATTTT
>JAEOTY010000385.1 GCA_016839625.1 Candidatus Hodarchaeota archaeon | reverse complement strand
GTTAAAGTTTCAAAAACGTCTAGCCAGAGCAGATACACTAGATGAGTTGGTGACACATTTAGAAAATCGAAAAATGGTGAAAATCCCTTGGTGTTCTATCGAGCTTGATGGAGAAAACTGTGCGGAAGAGATTAAAGATCGATTTGCTGGTGCAGAAGTACGTGGAATTGATGTTCAAGAAACAGAAACACCATCAGAAGGAACAACCTGCTTTATCTGTGGTAGAACAGCAAAATGTTATACTTACGTTGGAAAACAATATTAAATCACCTAAGATCAGTTGAAAATAATGGAAAAGGAAAAGAAAAAAAGAACTGTTGCTACTATCAACGCCCGCTCGTTCTCTGTTAACCTAGATGAGGTTGAGCTTCCCTCAGGACGGATTGCAGAACGCATCCGTGTGATACACCCTGATGCTGCTGCATTGGTCCCAATTTTGGGGGATGGACGCATTATTTTTGTAAAACAATATCGTTACTCTATTCAAGAAGAAACACTTGAAATCCCTGCGGGAAAAATAGATCCAGGAGAGGATCCAGAAGAATGCATTCGACGAGAATTTGAAGAAGAAACAGGTTATTCAGTAAAGAACCTCGAGTATCTTCTAAAATATGTTCCTGCTATTGGATATTCTTCCGAGGTATTGTATATTTTCAAAGGGACTGGTTTAACCTCTCAAAAAGGTGTTCCAATTTCATCTGACGAAATATCAGGAATTGAAATTCTTTCCTATGAGGAAATTCATTCTTGCATTAATGATGGTATAATCAAGGATGGAAAAACGCTAGTTGCGTTGTACACTCTTTATAGTGAATGCTTCAAGAAATAGAGATTGCTAATCTAGCGTTTAAATAGAGTGATATTTTGTGAATGAGACTAATATCGCTTTGATCAATTTTTGTAACCTTCAAAACTGAAAGGTTTATATATGAAAGAGCACCCAATATTAATGGCATCGTTGGGAAAATTTTTCTTGGTCTTCTCTCAAGTCTGTATCTATGATGCAGAGACCAGCGATGCCCTCCCTCCCCCTCCTTCAATTAATCATATTCTAGCCTTCGAACTGGCTCTTGTTCTCTACTTCAACAACATAAATCCAAGTTTGTCTATTCTTGCTCTATCTTGCAATAGAAGAAGGGATACTGATATAAAAGGTATGGAAACGAAAGTGATTTGAAGGCGAAAAAACTCATTGAATCCTCAATAATCATCTTGTGATTCTTGTATGTCAAGTCTAAAAGATTATATTTCAGTTTTTAATAATTCTATTCCTTCTGACCTCCAACTGATAATTAAGACATTGTTAGCTCATAATAAGAAAGTCTATATTGTAGGAGGAGCAGTTCGGGATTGTTTATTGGGATTCCCTGTTAAAGATTTCGATATTGCTACAAATGCAAAACCTACTCAAATAGAAGAATTACTTAATAAAGCTGGAATAAAGACTAAACCTTTTGGGAGCCGATATGGCACGGTTTTGGCAATTGTTGGGAAAAAAGCATTTCATTTGAGCACATTTCGCCAAGAACAATATTCTGCTTCCAATGAGCTTTCAGAAGTTTTTTTCGTGGATTCCTTGGAGGAGGATTTAGCTAGAAGGGATTTTGGAATTAATGCTATTGCGTTTGATCCGAAAGAACAAAAATTTATTGATAAATATGAGGGTTTCAGAGATATCCAACAGAAAAAAATCAGTATGATTGGGGATGCTTCTAGAAGATTAAAGGAAGACGGGTTAAGAATTATTCGTCTGGCACGTTTTAGTTCACAGTTTAATTTAACAATTGGTCAAGATCTATTATCTGTAATAAGTGCAATAGGAAAAAATGCAAGTTTCCGAACCCAAGAAGCACTCCAAAAGGAATTCTTCAAACTCTTGATGTTACCTGATCCCCAAAAAGGTCTCCATTTACTGTGGGATGCTGAAATATTATCAGCGATATTTCCAAAAATCCCCTTTTTAAGAATAGGAGCTGAAGATGTTAAATCTGAGAGAATTTTGGAGAAATATAATGAAATACCTTCTCGAAATATCTTGGTGAGGTTATTTGGATTATTAATTTTCTTATCAGACAAATCATCTCACTCAAGAGACATTTGGGGGTTTGCGGGTTATGATTTAGGTGTATCAGATATGAAGCAACAAAAACTTGATCGGATATACCAATCTTGGTTGGATTTTCCGCAAGCATTCGATTCAAGAAAGTTGAAAAGATGGATTAAGAGTACGGGGATTAAGACGAGTGAGGATCTGATACAGTTGATTTTCTTATATGCAGAACTAGTAGAGGAATCTGAACTCTTAATGCAAAGAGATCAATATCTTAAAGAAAGTATATTAATTCTGAAAAACTTATATGGAGAAAAGTCAGGAGTTTAATTGTAAGATAGACTTTTTTAAATATTAGAAACTCTGCTTAGTGAATAGAAGCTGAAGAGAGGATTTTTTTTAACCTGCTCCTATTACTTATTTGTATGATGCTAGTGCATTTGGGTGCAATAGCAAGTTGCACCAAATGTGAGATTTTTAAATGACATTTTTGAGGCAAATAACAAGAAAAGGCCAATCTCTGAAAATCAATGTAATTAAACGAGAGATGTAATAAGAAGGTTTTGTAAGTGGCGTATCTTGTTCCTGTTGTAAATTCTGAAATGAGGGTAAAGATTTCTCGGAGTGCTCGTGCTGTACTTGAACTACTTGATACCAAAAGATCCCCTCTTGCTGTCAAAGATATTAGGAATGAGCTTCCTTATTCGGAACGTACAATTCATTACGCGCTTCGACAGTTGAGGGAGTATTCCTTAATCGAAAAAAAAGCCAATTTGAGGGATTTGAGAGAGAGCCATTATCTGTTAGGGGCCAGAGCAGCCGCGTTTGGCTTTAGTGTTATGTAAATTCGTTAAATGCACATTTTGTTTTTATTTTTTCTGCTTATTCTAAATGAGTGAGCATTAAACTAGGCAGCGAAGGTAAATTCCTATTTTCTATATTTTTAAAGGGAGCCTTCTAATTTATGGGATTAGTGTAAGCAAAATATTTTATGAATATTATTTGCTCCGTTGCTTTCTAATATCTATTTACGGTGTTGGTTTTGGAAATAAAATATCAAGCTATTAAAAGTAGTTCGAGGGTACTGAACCTCTACTCCAAGCCAGACACTTGGTTCTGGGTTTCAGCTAGTATTAACCCTTATCGTGGATGTGAACACAATTGTACCTATTGTGACGGAAAAGCCGAATGGTATCGCGTCAAGAACTTTGGTACTCATATTAGTATCAAAGTGGATGCAGCTCAACGATATGAAAAAGAGCTCCTTCAACAGGGTTTTAATCCAGAATATAGACCAAGTTCGGATACTTTAGAAGCGTTTCTAACAGAAGTTTCCAAAAAGGCTCAAGTTAAGTCTCCAAAATCACCCCGCTTCCCTGTTGCTGTTGGAGGTGGAGTATGTGATGTCTATCAACCAGCAGAGAAGAAGTTTAAGGTCACGAGGCAACTCCTAACAAAAAACCGTGATTTCGGAGTTCCAACAGTTGTCCTTACTAAGAGTTCGCTGGTTTTACGGGATTTAGATTTACTCTCTGAAATTAACAAAATCATATATGCAAGCGCATCCTTCTCTATAACCTTAATTGAGGAGAAAATGAAAAAAATATTCGAACCACGATCAGTATCTACGGTACAAAGATTTAAGGCACTCAACACGGTTAGAAAGAAAAATTTGCATGGTGGGGTAATGTTTATGCCTATTCTACCTGGAATAGGTGATACGGAGGAGAATCTGAAGGAAATTATTAAAAAAGCCAAAGAATCGAGAGCTGAGTTTATAATACTGGGAGGTCTGACACTAAAACCTGGAAGAAGTAAGCAAGAATATTTGTCAGTCATTGAAAACCATTTTTCAAGCTTGTTACCTCTATATCAAGATGCTTACGGTAATAACAATAAGTATGGAAGTCCAGATCCTCGTAGTGAGAAATCTCTGAATGCTTGTAAATTGGGTCATGAATATTGCCGAAAATTTGGCATTCCAGACAGAATGCCCAGATATCTCCCTAATGAAGTTCCTCAAACGAATTTTTTAGTAAGCACGATATTACATAATTTAGCATATTATTACCAATGGGTTTGTGAACAACACTGGCGAGTAGTTTCACCTTTTACAAAAGCAGCGGAAGCAATTGAATCAATCTCCTACGATATTACTCAAATGAAAAAGGGAGTATTAAAGTCTCGCTTGAAGCTTACAGATGAAGTTTTCTCCGTGGTTTCAGAGGTGTTGGAAACAGGAAAATCAACTGATCTTATGGAATATCAGGAACCCAAGACAATTTTGGTTAATAAATCGTGATAGAGATGAAAATAATATTTTCATAATAAAATCACATAGGTTTAAAAAACTGGCATTGTATTAGCAATAATAATCAAAGTTTAGCTGACTTTTCTAAAATATTGTTGAAAGAATCCTGTATATAATAGATAGGTGTTGTAAATGAGTTTTCTCAGAAAAATCTTTGGGAAATCAAAAACAAAACAAGTACGGGGAGAATCTAAACTTACATTCCAAAAAGGACTGGATACTCGTCCTCATTCAGCTGACATCGAACGACCTGTTGCGAGAGATCGCCAATCCGACACCCTGAGAAATCAAATCACTCGTCTTGAACAGAAGTTAAACACCCCAGAAACCCGTAGTGAGCCACAAAGACACATAGAAGTGATGCGCAAATTAGCAGGTAATTACCTGAAATTGGGAGAAGAGGAATTTGAGTTTTATGCAAAAGCTGAGAACCTATACAAGCAATTCAACGTCTTATATCCGCTTCATATGGAAAAAATGGATTGGCTTGTTTGGATCGAAGTAAGCGCCAGAGCAAAATTGATACGCGAGGCTCGAAGATTACTGGGGGAAGCACGAATGTTATTCCCTGGGGATGAACAATTCGATGAATTAGAAACAACTATGCTTCACATTGTTAAAAAATAAGTCGGAGATCCTAGTATATAAAAAAAACATACTTACACAAATCAATGTTTGGGTGTTTCCTAGTTTAATTCGAAGATAATTCCCTTAGTTCAGAAAGGACGAGTCTATTAATTAAATAAATACATTTTATTAAGTAAAAATGTGTGGGAAGAGAGGAAATGACGATCTAGTTAATCAAAGTTTGCTCTGATGTCTCCTTAAAATAGAAGAAGCAAATTATGATAGCTAAGAAGCCAATTATTGACCCAACTAAGAAATTCGGGCTAACTAACCCATTAATGGAAGCTATAATCGCTCCTAAAATTGTACCAACTGTAAGTCCAAGATATTGGCTTCCTACATATAGTCCCATTACCTGTCCTCTTCTAGATTCTAGAGAGTTCTCAGAGATATATATTGGAGCCAATACAAACAAAATGGCATAAAAAGGTAAACAGTATAAGATGAAAATGATGACTGGATCTCTAAAAACAAAAATACAAAGCGGGAATGCAGTATAGAGGATCGAAGCTAATAATACGAAGTATTTTCTCTTTAGCTTATTCATGCTTCTTCCGACAAAGTAAGTCGCGAAAGCACCGAGAAGAGTAGCAACACTATTAGCAATTGCAATAAAACTAATGTCGTGTTTCAATTCATCTTGAACAAATATTGAGAAAAAATTCACGTAGATAGAAGAAGAAGCATTGATAAGGGCAATTAGGATAAAGAGTATGAAAACAGGCCTCATTAATGGTTTTATTTCCAGAGAAAAGGATGAGTTTGAGTTTGAAAGAGAATTTTGAGTTGAGAGATCTATTTTTGGTAAAGGCGCTTCTTTTAACCTGAATGCTAAAAGAAAAGTAACAAAAGATATAATCATGGCAATAGGAAACATTGTTCGAAAAGTCTCAATAAAATTACCAGAAATGTTTAATTGGAAAACAATGGATGCAAGCATACTCCCTAAAAGGAAGCCAATACTAGCCATCATTCCAAGTTTCCCAAATTTCTTTTCTCGTTCTTCTGTGTAAAACGATATTAGCCTATTAAGAGATGGGATAAAGGCAGAAACTACAATATTAAAACCGATATAGGTCAGGAAGAACAAGAGTTTATCTTGAATTAAGAAATAAAACAAAAAAGACAGCGACAAAGCTCCAAGAGAAATTAGAACTAAATTTTTTGAACCAATCTTGTCACTGAGACGACCGAAGATTCCTGTTGAGAAGATTAAGAAGAAATATGGAATTGCGATAATCAGTCCGCTTCCAATGAAATCTCTCTCCGAAAGACCAAAGAAAAAATACCAACCAATAAACGGTGAGGTGAAAGCCATTGGGAAATGAAAAAGTGCGTAAAGCAATTCATCAGTCTTGATTTGTTCACGAAGAGAGCGAAAAAATCTGTGATATGCACTGGCTCCACTGTTCACGCTGATTTTCTCCATGATAAAGATAGTCTATAACTGAATCGAAGGGAAAAAAATCCTGTTTAGATAGATTTCTTAAGTAAGTTGCTCTTAAGAATATAAAATAGGTGTACGAAAGTTTCTCTATTTCCGATATCCGAAGGCTTATTTAAATCTGAAAACACACCTGAACTGAATCTTAAGGATTCATCCTTAAGAATGAGAAAGAAGTCGTAACAATTATTAAAGTGAATAAAATGGTTTTTTGTGAAACATGTGGACAGGAAAATGGGGGTCAGGCAAAATTCTGTCGTTTTTGTGGAGCTTCAATTGGAACTTCCAGGAATAGACCTGAAGCAAGAACACCTACATCTGGTGGTTCTGAGTCAATAGGATTTGGAAACCGTGGTACAGGTGAACATCTTGTAATCCGCTGCTCTTTATGTGGTGGACAAGACTTTGCCAGAGACACTGGGCGTTTGGACAGTAAATGGGGGTTTACATCGTTCAAAGTCGTCATGTGTTCTTGCAAAAGATGTGGTCATATCGAATTATTCAACAAGGGACGTAGCATATTTGATTTTGATTAATGATTCTTGATTTTTGATCTAAGTTCTCTAACACCTTTTTTTTATTTCCAAACCTTGTCAAAAACCCGTCGAAAGTTACCACCCATTATTTTAGCTACGTCTTGTTTACTAAATCCTTCCTCTGTTAGTAGGGGAGGAATATTCTTTATTTTACTCGCGTTTTCTAAACCTTTAGGCGTGATTCCAATTCCGTCAAAGTCTGATCCTATCCCCACATGTTTTACACCAATTAAGTCAGAAATGTATTTTATATGCTGAATGACATTGTTGATTGTGGCTGTTTCTGGATCTTTTTGGATTAAAAACCGTGGATAGAAATTAATACCTACTACGCTATCCGCACTGGCAATCTCCATTAATTGGTCATCTGTTAGATTCCTATTGACAGAACATATCTGCTGAGCATTTGAATGTGAAGCAATGAAAGGTTTAGTTGTCATCTTGGCCACATCAGCAACTCCCTTTTGATTAAGATGAGATATATCAACGACAATGCCAAGAGACTCCATTTGTTCCAGGAGTTCCCTTCCGAAAACAGATAATCCTTCACTGTCTTCTACATTCTGTGTAAGACCTGTTCCCTCACAGAATAGGTTTTTTCGGCTCCAGCTTAGCCCAATAATGCGTATTCCTAATTCGTAAAAGGTTTGGAGGAGTCGAAGATTCCTTTCTAGCGCAACTGTACCTTCTAAACTTAATATCATTCCAACATTATTATTGATTCTCTCTTCCAATTTTGTCAAATCAGGTCTTGACTTAATGAGGGTAAACCCATCCTGTTCCATTTCTTTTGCAATGGATATCATTTCTAAGGTTACTTCAGGTCCAATTTTCTCTAGCTTTGGGGGAACAAAAATTGCAAAGACTTGGACATCAACTCCTCCCTGAATAAGAAGATCTTTGGATACATGAAACTCCTGCTTTTTACCACCGAGTAAAAGTGTAATCGTTTCTGCAAAATACTTTTTGAGTAAGGTATCAGCGTGACAATCAATTACTAAATTCCTAATCAATATAAATCACCACGTTATTATAATTTGATAACTCTACAAATAGAATTCATCATTGACATTTTTTTTCAAAGAAACTCATCCAGTTTTTTTGGCGTAGACACAGATGATGGTCGTGAGATTGTAGGGAAGATATCTTGCCAATTTATTTCACGTGACTCCAAACCAAAAGTCTGCAGGTATTTAATGACTTTTCCAGGAAATGCGGTTGCAACGAGGATCCCCCGAACTTTCTGGCCTTGTTCATTAAAGAAATCTATGTATCTTTTCAACTGATGCGCATCCGCTGGAGTGGCTGGAGTTCTTTTTACTTCAATAACAACAAAGTTCTTGGAGCTATCTAGTGCCATAATATCAATAAAACCGAAATCTATTTCTTTCTCAGTTTCTATGACCTGAATACCGTTTTCAATGACATTTGGATTTTCCACAAGATATTGGACTAGATCTTTTTCGTGACCAATAACTGAAGCACTATCGTCCTCCTCACTAGCCTCAAAAGTGAGTGGAAGATAAATTTTGGAGAATGTTATGAAGAAACTCTCATCGGTCTTTGGTCGATAAGTTTCCATACGGAGATTTTTTTCTAATATTTTGAATGAGACATTCCCTGCTCCTGGTAATTGCCATTGGATAGGTTTCACTCCTGAGGAGCCGTGAAGTAAGATGGATAAATCTTTCTTTATTATAAGAACTCTATCGCCATCTAGAAAACGTGATTTGATTCTGCCGTCAAAAAAAGCAGTACATCGCCCAATTAGAATGTTCATCCTTCTTCCTACACATTCATTCAACTGATTCGTAAGTGTAGGTAAGTCTAGGGATAGTTTGGCTATATTATCCTTCATTCTGAATCCCTGTTGGAATGTTGAGTGCGTTAAGAAAGTATGAGTTGATCCATTATTTATTCTTCTAAAAGCATTAATTTTTGAACTGAAGATTAAATTTATTAGAAAAGGAAATTTTGTCTAGAGAGATTTATTTAATCAAAAATTTATTGATAATCCGAAAGAGATTCTATTACTTGAGTGGAATCGGTATCAATGGAAATTAGTCCAATTACATTGAGTGTGACAACAAGTGGTTTCATAGCAGCTATTGCAGCTTTCACTCTTTTATACGATTGGTATGCAAATAGGGAACCACCTAGACTCGAGTGGGGAATTGGCATGTTATTCTGTAGTTTGAGCTATTTTTTTGCGAGTTTGATGTATGCAACAACTGAGACAATTCTAAGTTTCTTGATTTATGTAAATTCATCTGGAATTTCTATGAGTCTGTTATTATATGGAACCTTACTTTTGTTTGATCCTAATCGTACTCGAGCAAAAATTGTTTCTATTGGATATGGATGTTCTTTTATAATTGGTACAATCTTCTTTGGCTTATTTATTACTGCTTCATTTCCAATTTCTCCTGTATTAATTCAGTATGGTGAAATTACCAATCGCAGCATGGTAGCTTGGTTCACAATTGAAATGTTAATCCCTGTCTCATTTTTAATTGCTTGTCTAATGTTTATGGACTTGAAACAGACTAAAAATATCGCTTCCTTTTGGATTTCCCTTTCATTCTTTTTATATAGTATTTTACTCTTCATATGGCCAGTAGAAGATGAAACGCTTAGATTCTTCTTTTATGTGGGACGAGCTATCAGTACAGCGTGTATTTTTGCTGGAGTGAGGGAACTTAGTCGTAAAAAATTATATTCCCAGTTGATTCGGGAAGCAAAAGCTGAATCTGCCTTTTTAATGGATATTCTGAGCCATGACATAAAGGGATATGTCCATGGATCCAAGATGCTTTTAGAAAGTAAACTTTTCGATGAAGAATCCCTTAACATAATCGAAAAAAATCTATTAGGGATTGGTTCATTGGTTGAGAGGGTTGGACGATATAGAGCAATTGATAAGTTTCAAGAAAGTGCCCTCTCTCCGTTGGATTTAGTAGAGATAATTGAGAAGAACCTTAAAGGAGTGAGTCGCAGTTTCCCACAGAATTCAGTCAATTTTGAACTCTTTTTAGATGAATCAGTTGACAATTTTGAGATTTTAGGCAATGAATTTTTGAATGATCTGTTCTTGAATATATTTCACAATGCAGTCAAACATCACAGGAATAGTCCCAATGTTCATTTCTATGTATCTATTACAGATATGACAAAAGAACAATGCTGGAAAATCGAAATTCAAGATGATGGCCCTGGTATCCCAGATGATCTTGTTGAATCGCTCTTCTCAATTTCAGAAGACGAGTCACCTGCAACTGAGAAAGGAATAGGACATCTAATAATTCGTAAAACAGTTAAATGGTATGGTGGAAAAGTTTGGGCGGAAAACAGAAAACAAGAAGGAAGAATTAAGGGAACTTCAATATATGTCATGTTACCAAAGTTATTAAGTTCAGATAAAAGTGATTAAAGAATTTTCTTGTTGATTAAACAATTCTGTGCCTAGAATTTGAGACTAGATCAACTTCAAGGATTTGATTACACCGCTTACTGCAGAAAGATATTTTATGTAGGTGGTTAAAAAGGTCTGATTGACCGAAAATTTGGTCGTGATCAAAATTGATAACAAATTTATTTTTGAAGAACTTCAAAGGTTTCGGATCTTCAGGCCAAAACATTCCGATGAGTCGAATCACTCTTCTCTTTGGCGCGAATAGTTCAGGAAAGACATCTATAATTCAAGCTCTTTTAATGCTCAAACAGACGATAACTGAAGTCACAGATCCTACAACTGTCTTACTCCCAAATGGAAGTCTTATCTCTTTGGGAAATTTCAGGGAATTTGTGCATAAGCATGACATAGAACGGGAAATTCAAATTGGACTTGAATCAAATTTTC
Organism: Candidatus Hodarchaeota archaeon; assembly: GCA_016839625.1. GTDB lineage: Archaea > Asgardarchaeota > Heimdallarchaeia > Hodarchaeales > Hodarchaeaceae > Hodarchaeum. The sequence goes on along the minus strand of JAEOTY010000385.1, from coordinate 11,853 downwards.
AAAATAAGATGTTATATGCTTTCCAACTGAGAAATGACATACTAGAAATGTCAAATTTTGAAGGAATTGCAGAGAAATGGCTTGAAAAGAACTCAAAAATTGATAATTGGAGATCAATCCGATTTCAAGGTGAAAACAAGGGTAGTAGCCAATATCACGTTGATTTAATCAATTATACCGCATTATTTGATGAATATTTTAAGAAAAAAGAAAGAAAAACGGATTTAATAGAAGAACTTGAGAAGAGAAAAGATTATTCTCAACGAACCATTGAATTACTAGAGGGAGAAACAAAGATTTTGGAGGAAAACAACCACAAAGAAAAAAATGAAGAAGAGAAGAAAGCTTATTATCGTAATATGATGAACATTTTGTTTGCAAATATTTTCAAGTCTTTACAAGAGGGAAGTGAAACCGATCCTAGTGAAGAGTTCAGACACATTTTTTCACAATTACCACCCCAAGAGTTTGAATTGACCTCAAAATTGTTGAAGCATTTTAGTGGAGATCAAATACTTAAAATTTTTGACGAGATAATTGAGAATGTTAAGAATAATAGCATTAGCAGCCTCCTTGATTTTAAAGAGGAGATTAGTATTCAAAACCCCCTCTTATTAAGGTCGAGCTCCTTCCTTGAATCTTCACAACAGACAAGACTTGAAGAAGAAACTAAATCTTTAGCTCAAATAATGAAGTTAGTATTTACGAATATTTTTCGGGATTATTGTGCAATTCCCTCGTTGAAAAGGATTTTTGAATATTCAAATAGGGAAATTAATCACCAAATCTCTCGATTAATATTTCTAGGGCCTCTACGTCGAGAACCCGAACGTTATTACTTTTTTTCAGGTAATGTTCCATTAAATGTGGGTAAAAAAGGCGATAAGACGGCTGAAACTCTCTTCTACTCAAAAGACATTCAGGATGCTGTTAACGCGAAACTAAATGACCTAGGAATTGACTACCACATTAATGTCACTCCTGTCTCTGGAGAAACCAAGGATATCTTTAGTGTACGCTTACTAGACCAAATTTTAAAAACAGATGTGAGTATTTCGGAAGTGGGCTTTGGTGTAAGTCAAATTCTGCCAATAATAGTTCAATCGTATTTATCAAAAAGTAGTACAATTTGCATTGAACAACCTGAAATTCACATACATCCAGGACTACAGACTAAGCTAGCACAACTTTTTTATGAACGAATCATGGAGAATAACGAACTCCAATATATCATTGAGACACATAGTGAACATATTATCCTCAGATACCAGAAATTAATTCGAGAAAAAGTGTTAACGCCTGAAGATCTCTCTGTTCTATATCTTACAAGGAAAGAAGGCGGAATAATTTGTAAAGAGTTGAAAATGGATCAAAAAGGGGATTTTATTGATCAATGGCCAGAAGGATTTTTTGAGGAGGCATTTAGAGAGAGGTTTGGGTAAGAGAACATGAGGCTTCACTTAATTTCACTTTCGCCCAGTTGTTTTACTAGTGATCAGACATTAGAAACCACATTGAAAATACTAAGCCGATTATTTCACCAAACCTTAATTACAAATTACCAAAACTTATATGGTAAGACTGTTCGGAAATATGGTCGATATTTAAATCCTAATAGAGTCAAAGATTTTGAACTTCTTCTTTTAATGTATGATAAAGAGAATAGAATAGTTGAAGTTGAGCCATCTAAAGAAAAGGAATTTGAATCTCTGTGTGCATTTAATAAATTCCTTTATGAACAGGGTATTACCATTCTTCATTCAAAAGAACAAGTAATTCCACTGGCATCGGCAATTTGTAGTGATTATTGTTTTTTAACAAATGAGATTGATCAACCAGACATAATGGCATATTTAGAGGATTACCCAATACCTCCAAGGCAAGAAATTCGCCTCGAAAAGACCCATGATCGGGAATGGATTAACAATAATATTTATGAACCCCTATTGACCAGTAGTTCCTATGTACAGATCGTCGATCCGTATATCGGAAGAGAATTCTTTTTACTCTCCTCAGTCAGAGCTAAAACTTGGGTTGAAGAAAGCCAATGGGTCTATTGTTTGAAGCAAATCTTTGATATATTCAAAGTTAAGAGTCTGAGTAAAGAAAAGAAGTATTCAGTTCACACAGCTGTCCGAATTGATGAAGAAAAGAAAGCAATCTCTACTGCTAATGAGTTCCGAAGATTATACCTTAATGATCTAGAAATTGAGGTTCATTTTCACTTCTATATTTATGAAATGGTGAGAAATCCCCCTGATGATTTTCCTCATGATCGATATGTTCTCACCGATAGGATCGGGGTTAATATCGGAATCGGTGTGGATATACTCAATCCAGACAATCAGCACGTACGACGAGAAACTCAATTGACTTTAGTTGGAAAACAGACGATTACATCGGTTCTTTCACAACTTAGAAACCTATCAATGGGAAAAGTTCCTACCAAGCCAAGAAAAATATTGAGGAAAAGGACAATCTAGTTATTCTTTTAATTTTAATAACTGAAGCACATAATCAAATGGGAATTTAGTCTGTACCGCGTGTTCTGGGCCATGCCATTTCTCACATCCCGAGAACAAAAGTGGGACTGCTTGCGCTGGTATTCCCATTTCCATGATGTAAGTGCGTCCCAATGCCAGTTCAGGAAGACACGCTACAGCAACAAGTCCGAAATGACCAATTTTTTTTCTTAGGTTCTGAAAAACTCGTAAAAAGTTAGGTTCTTTGAATCTATTACCCATAGTGATGAAAACCTCAAAGTTGTGTTTCTTCCCGAGTTCACTGAGCTTCCATTCTAGACAATCGGAACCATTACATCCAGTGATACGGTGCCAACCGATTTTGGTACGTTTAACTTGAAGAAGGTTAAAATTCGGTCCAGTCAAACATCTTGGGAGGACCACCACTTTTGTAGGAGTTGCATCAAACGCTTTTTTCATGTGTAGGTTCGAATACTCGATGAGAAGCATGTAAAGTGCATATTCGCTTTTTTGGGTATGAATCATGGGATTTTGGTAATTAATGTCTAACTCACGATTAGAAACCGCTTTCATGTACGATTCAAAATCTTCCAGATATTTATCTAATAAAGGGATAATATTTGCTTCAAACTGTTTTTGAGCTTGTTTAATCGTTCTTAAATATTCTCTTAGATTGCTTAAACCGTTCTTCTCATTGATTTCATAAGGAAAGGGCATGAAATATGAACACATCTCCTAGAAATACCACGGATACCATTCCATACACCGCGTATTAAAACTTTTAATACAAATGAAATGAAAAAATAACCTACTTACAAAAGATTGAAAATTGGGTGTAATCAAATAATTTAGGTGTAGTCAAATAATGTATTGTGATAATTGCGGTGCTAGGGTTGATGATGATGCAGCTTTCTGTCCTAAATGTGGACAGCAATTACTACCTCAAAAGGCACCTGTAGATATTCCTCCCCCAACAAGAACCCCGTATTATAGACGAAGGAGAAGCGAAGATAATCTATGTTTTGGTGAAGAACGAGAAGATAATCCATGGGTTGGTGGTGTCGTTCTCATCTGTATAGGGTTATTTTTAGTAATAATCTTTTTTGTTCCGGCGTTCCCGATTGAACTTTTAATACCTTTAGGATTTTTTGCTTGTGCGGCGATCACTTTCTTTAATGCTTATAAAAAAGGACAGGATAGAGGTTAGAAAAATGGAATGTATGCAATGTGGACATGAAAATGAGAGAGACGCGCGATTTTGTCGGAATTGTGGATCCCCAATGGGTGTTCCGAAAGGTGTGATGCCATCTAAAGATCAAGTAGAGTTTGTTCCTACCAAACCTCGCGCACAGGAGGATTTCTTGTGTTTTGGTGAAGAACATGATGCAACTGGTGGGTATGTGCTGGGTGTGGTCTTTATTATTGTAGGACTGATTATTGCAGCAGCAATTTTCTTACCAGCGATTTTCAGTGATTTTGGTACCACAATTGGAAATCTAGCTGGTGGCTTTGGAGAAACCATGGGAAATCTGGGTTCTGATATTGGAGAATTCTTTGGAAACTGGGGGGATACATTTGGTAATTCCATCGGAAATTTCTTTTCAAGTATCTTCACTGATAGATGGTGGTGGGATCTCCTCAGAGTACTAATCGTTGGTATGTTCATCATTGGCGGAGCCCTCATAATCTTCTTTAACTACCGTAAAAGATGATAAGATGACTTTTTGAAATGGGATTGGACAAAGGGCTTAAACTAGAGGAGCTTTCCCGAAATCTATGGAGAAGCTACTGCAAGAACCAAATTATGGAGCCAAGCTCTTGGCTTCAATTTTTTTCTCTTTTTTTCAACTCTCAAAGTTTAGAACAATTTGCCTTCTCTTCAGATCAGACTTTATATGACTTATTCCCATTATGCAAGATAAAAAATCTAGTCATATTTCTTAATACGAATGGTCATAGCTACAAAACAATTTTGAGAGAAACTCCAAAGCTACTAGATCAATTAGGTTTTTCCCAAGTCAGAGGAAATTTCGTAGTAGTCTTAAATCCTTCCATAACAGGTCTTGAGATAATATTCATTTCTCCCCAATACGAAAAATCAGTTAGAACAGTAAAAATTCTTCGACTCCCTCAAGGGCAAATTCCTGCTTATTTTCAAGAGCTCATAGAATCAGGTTGTAACGAGTCTCCACTCGTATTATTTCAGAGATTGATTGACAAATCTGCTTTAAAAGCTGATTTTCTCAACCGATGGACAAATTCTTTCCCAAAATCTAAGGAAGAGTCGGAGAAACACTTAATTGCGTATCTTACTCTCTTATTGATATTATCTGGATTCATAAACGTTGAAAATTGGTTTGAAAAACATCTCCGACAATCTAGAATAATGACCTTACGGAATTGCATGTCTAAGATACAAGAATTCAATTCACAGCAGTCTGTGATAAATGACGATTTAAGAACGATAAGTACATACCTCAACGAGTTAAATTTGATGGCTTATTCAATAAACCTTAGTTTATTACAAGAGTTTTTAACGAGATTCTCCTTTTCTCTCAATGAACCCACAATTTTCATTCAAGAACTCGCTATTACTCCTCTATTTCTTTCAGAAATCACAGAAAATTTGACCACTTCCTCGTCAAGGAAAAAAAAATTAGGTAAGTTTTACACTCATCTTCATGACGCTGATTTTGTTTCTTATTTAACAGTATATCGTATGCTTAGAATAAAAATTCCTGATATTACTTCAGATGATCTTTTCAATCTGATCTATCAAGGATGGGGTTTTGAAACGGTACACTTAACGAAATCAATTAACCAATCATCAATGAGTCCTTTATCTTTGGAAATTTTAGATCCCACCTGCGGTTCAGGAACGTTTCTTCTAAGTGTTGTTCGATTATTATCTCAATTAATTCTTTCTGGTTTGACACCACAAAATGTCAAAGTGAAACTATGGGGAATCGATAATGATTCTCATGCTGTTATGATAACCCAATTACGGTTGATTTTACTAAGACTGCAACATTCGTTGAGAAAGTTAATGGTTAATTCAACAGAATGTTCAAAAAACCCAGTCCAACTTGAAATTAGAATAATTAGCACAGACTTCTTTTTTCACGACTTCTCAAGAAGTTTTGATCTAATTCTTGGAAACCCTCCATGGGTTAGACACGAAGATATCGGAATTGGTCAATCTGACGAGTATAAGAAACTTTTACAAAATCGAATAATAGAGAAGTCTGGTAAGAACTTGTTTTTCGATCGTAAGAGTGATTTGTATATCTATTTTTGTATGATGGGTTTACTACTACTTAAACCAGGAGGAGTATTGGCTTTTCTAACCAGTAATGCTTGGCTTGAAGTTAAGTATGGCCGAACACTTCAGACGTTTCTATTAGACAGAGTAAATATCTTTGAAATTATTCAAAGAAGTGGAACACGATTGTGGGATGAGCTCGGAATAAATTCTATTGTAATAATTGCTGAAAAATCCATAACACTCGACAATAAATGTTCTAGTGGTGTATTCACAGAAACAAATAGTAATTTTTCTCAGATTCCATTGGAATCTCTCAGAGAAGGGATTATACCTCGGAGGGTTCATGAGGATAGATATTATAGGACTGAGTGCATTAGAAGAGAACAACTAGCACAAACAAACAAGTGGGCTGGCACATTTCTCCGAACGTCGAGAAATGAAAGAGAAGTGCTACAAATGTTAAATGAAAGAGGTGTTCCACTATCTACAATAGCTAGTGTTAGGTTTGGTATTAAGACGGGTGCAAATGATTTTTTCCACCTCAAACGTAGAGATAAAGAAGCACAAAATGATGGATTAGTGTTCTTTGAAAATCGCGTTGGATATTCAGGACAGATCGAAGAAAAATACTTAGTTCCCTTGATTAAGAGTCCAACTCATATTAGTGGTTTTGTAGTACAAAATTCATTCAAGTCTCAGATATGGCTTTTTAATTGTTTAGATTCTCCTGAAAGACTTCAAGGATCAATGGCGTGGAAATATATAAAATGGGGAGAAACTACAAACGTTATGATTAAACAAGGTCAGAAAAGTGGTACTAATATTCAGGGTTTCCCCTCAATTCGGAGTTTACAACAACGTGGTCATTGGTATTCACTTCCCAAATACCCAACACCTGATTTACTATGGACAAAGAGCTATCATGACAAGCCAAGTTGTTTATTCAATCAAGCACAGGCGATACCAGATCAGCGTTTCTATGGTATAAAAGTTTCAGAAAAAAAACATCTTCCACTGATCTTTACTTATCTTAACAGTAGTTTAGTTTGGGCTCAAATGGAAGCTCAAGGAAATACCAATATGGGTTATGGAGTTCTTGATACAAACGTATATTGGTTAAAATCAATCAAAATCCCTATCAAGGCGTTGGAAGAAAAAAACAACCTTGATTTCCTAATGAAACGGTTAATCAAAGAAAAATCTCGGGTATCAATGTTCAAATTCTCTCAGAAAAGAGCAGATATCGATCAGTTCTTTGCTAAGTATTTTGATCTGTCTGAAAATTCACTTGAACTGTTAAATGCTTTTAATAGTAGGTCACTCAAGAATCGAATACTTCCTTCTTAGTTAGAAAATCTTTAAAAGAGCAAGAATTCAAAGATATAAAGGTGGATTTGAAGGTTGACCGCGCAACCGATCAATAAAGATTTGGCAATTAAGCAATTAGTCAGTCAACAGTTCTTCATCTTCCCTAATTTCATCACCGACAGGACTCATCAAATGAAAATAGAAATTAAGGGTTCTGATCGTGTTTTTCAGCTCATTTCAGATTATCTTTACAAGATTAGTCATGATCTGAAAGGAGTGGATCCCACCCCTTATATTACTGTTATGGTAATGGCAGCACAAGCTTTGTGTATTCAACCAACGATCGTCAAGCAACATTTTCATAATAAAGCACATAGTTTTATTGAGGAAGGTCTTGCAACAGAGGATATCTTGTTCATAACTAGTATAGCGTCTATTCTTGAGACTCTTGATGCTCGTCATTTTGAGGATCTTCGCGAGAGGCTTTATGATTCTTATGTACAATTATGTATTCAGAAAACCCTGATTAAAGAAGAAAAAAGCCTTACAAAACAGTTTAACGAGGGGATTAAACGCCTCGGTGAAATCGCTGATCCACTTTTTTCTCTCTTACAAAACATTATCAAATGTGTGGATCTGGCAAATCTTTTTAAAATCGAGATTAGCTATGATCGTAACTTAGTTCAAAAATATAACCAGATTGTGCTCGACAAAATTATTTCTGGGGGATTTTAAGAAGTTTAAATCTTGAGAATCTTTAGAAAAAGAGGACAGATAACTAGTATTAATAATATTAAAACATAGAACAAATATTTAATATTTAAACAAAAATAGAAGATCTAGAATTCAAATTTACAGTAGAAGTGAATTAAAATGTTTGAAAGTATTTTAGATCCATTAATACCGTTCATATTAATCGTTGCCGGAATAATTGGTCTCCTTTATGGAATTAATAAATTGATGAAATCGAAAGAAGAGGAATCGAAGATTTTAAAATATTTAGCCTTAGGTACAAGTATCGTAATAGGAGTAGTGAATCTCCTAATCATTTTTGAGTGGAAAATTGATACTGCTCCACCAGAAATGACAATGGTACATTGGTTAACCATTCTTTTAATCTTCCTAGCAGGCTCCTCTATGCTTGCTGAACCGCTTAAAGACACTCCAATTGCCGCAATAATTGCAGTACTCGCGTTTGGGGCTTTGGCTGGGTTGTTTTTACTATTTGCTGATTTTAATGAAGGCTTCTCCAACCCTGAAGTACTTGGACTCGTCAATATCCCCCTATGGCTTGTCATCCTTTTGATTGTAGTCATAGTTGGATTAGTCTTTCTAGCTACTTTATTCACAGAATTTACTATCGACAGAATTCTACAGCTGATTGGCTGGGCTCCTGTTGTTGTTGTTCTATGTGGTCTCCTGACTATTCAAGGATTGCTAATGTTTCTCCTCAATGATGCTGGTGGGATATGGGCACTCTTAGGATTGTAAAATCATATACAATCCCAATTTTACCCTTTTTTTAAAAAATCATGTGAATTGCGCCATTCGTCACGGAGTTTACTTGTTTTTGAGAATATCTGACGAGCAAGAGTAGTAAAAGCTTCAGTGATGTTCTCCCCTGTTTTTGCTGAAGTTTCAATGAAATCTGCATTCAAAGATTTTGCTTTAATGAAACCGTGCATTGTCTTCGCACTATTGGGGATCTCTTCCCTTAGATCAATTTTGTTACCAATAATTACTACTGGAAGTTCGGGGAATGTATCTGCATGTGAATGAACCTCTTGCACCCAAGAGTCAATATCTTCTAATGTTTTGGGCTGAGTAATGTCGTAAACGGCCAAGCAACCCATACTACCTTTGAAGTATGCCTTCATAACATTCCTAAAGGCAGGCTGTCCAGCAAGATCCCAAATCTGGAATTCAACCTCGTTCCCATCAATTTCTGTACGGAAAAAAGCGAAATCTGCTCCCATAGTGGCCATTAAATCAGCTTTAAACCCTGCTCCCATGTATCTACGTCGGATGGATGTCTTTCCTACAGCTCCGTCTCCGACAAGTACGATTTTGAAAATATACTTACTCATAAAGCACACAATCGCCTGATTTAAGCTTGAATTTGTCAATAGGAGCTTTTATTTTAAATTCAAATACAATATCTTGGTATAGTTTTTAAAAGTCACCTATTTTGAAGTGAGTAAGATATAATTAAAACTAATTAGTCTTGCCACATGGGTTTGCAGAGTGCATACAGACGCAACAGAAGATAAAGTGAATAGTGACTTGCTAGTATTCGTTGTTGGTAAGTCGGGGAGTGGGAAAGATACAATGATGCGTAAAGCTGCCGCTATTCTTCTGAGGGAACAGATAACGGTCAATATTCTGCGAAGGAGTATCACAAGGCCATTTGATATGACTGAAGACTCTCATTATGTGTCTAAAGAGGAATTTTTACAGAGAAAAGCTAAGGGTGAATTTGCTTTATCATGGTTTGTCTATAATAACTGGTATGGATGTCCACGTGCTTCTCTGGAAGGCCCACTCCAACGAGGAGAAATTGTACTAGTAAACGTTTCTCGTGGTATACTTCGAGATGCACGCAAAAAATACCCGCAGTCGAAAATAGTATTAATAAAGGTTTCAATCGACATTGCAGAAAAACGTATTAAGGCTCGAGGAAGAGAAACTGCCAATCATATGGCAGAGCGCCAAGCCCGAATGCATGAAAATATAGACATGCCTGCTCCTGATAACGTAATTCGGAATGATGGTAACTTGGATAGAGCAGTTCAGGAGTTGAGTGATTATCTGAAAATGTTATATCAAAAATCTAAATAGGGTTTCTAACACAATACAAACTATTTTCCGAAGAGTTGAAAATATGGATCATACATTGATAAGAAAATTAGAAAGAAATCCTTCACAGAATGTTGTTATTATATTGATAGTGTTAGCCGCAGTCGCTACCGTCATTGTGTGGCTATTTATGCGCCCTGTGGAGGAAGCATTAAAAGTTGCAAGTCCGTACGGGGTAATGGAATTAGAATTTGGTTGGACTGTTGCAAAGATCAATCAGATTTTCCAAGCTTGGGGCCCTGAATTAATAACTCAAGAATTGAATGTGACCCTAGTAGATTACATTTTTCTAATTGTTTATTCATCTTTCTTTGCAGGTGTGACACTCCTACTAACACGAAGACTCTTATCTGGACGAATACAGCTAGTTGGATTTTACATGACATTGATCCCATTCATAGCTGCTCTGTTTGATGCAATAGAAAATGTTAATCTTATTTTGATGCTTGTATCACCAACTAATTTTCCAGCATTCGCACCCTTTCTAGCTTCCATTTTTGCAGCTCTAAAATTTGGGTTACTTATCGTAACAATTATTTTTTGGATAGGCATTACCTTTAGGTATCTATATCAACTAGCTTCAAGTTAAAGTGAGTCAAGTAGTATATTAAACAAGGTTAAACCAAAATGCAGCTCCCTACCCATCTGATTGCAGGAATTTTAATTCAATTCATTATAACCGCATTGTTTCCCTCCTCGACTTGGTTCTCAATTTTATTAATCATTATTATCTCGTTTTGTTCTCATTTTTTATTAGATGCAACAGCGAAGTTCACATATCATCCTTCCGAACGAATTCATGATAATTTTTGGCTCGCATGGCATATTTTTGTATATTTGACTGGATTCACTATTATTATTATTTTCTTCCAGATATATTGGTTAGGAATGCTCTTTGCAAATCTACCTGACATATGGGATTGGTATACACTACGTAACATTGCTTCTAAGAAAAATGAGCCTGAATGGGGGGAAAAATACTATCTACACCCCATTGCAAACAAAGTTCGAACAGTACTGTTTTCAAGATTACCAAATTTCAATCATACAAAAGCAGGGATCCTTCCTGAATTACTATTGATTATTAGTTGGTTTATTTTCATCTTTTTTTTCAATCACTTACTCGTATAGTAAATAGAGAGCTAGTAAGATAAAAGCGGAGAAAGAAAGTTTTATCTGTAACTAGAGAAAAGAGGAGAAATTTGAACACAATACTTATTATCTTCTTTACTTGATCTCGAAAAATAATTTCTCCTCAAAAGTAGTATTCGAAATTATTTGTCCATTCCTAATGGTCGTTCGTTCTGGAGGGGTTGTTCTAATTGCTTCATGAATAGTTTTTACTCCATGAAGAATAACAATATTGGCAGGAGTACCCACAACTAACTCATGGTTAGTTATTCCCATCATTCGGGCAGCGTTAGAGGTTAACATATCATATAAGACATTTATTTCCGAATTGGAAGTCATTTTAGCAGCATGACCAGTCAATAACGCTACTTCAAGCATATCTCCATTTCCAAAGGGATAATACGAATCATTTATGCAATCTTGTCCACAGGTGACGTTGACACCTGCTTTTAGAAGTTCTTTGACACGAGTAATACCCACTCTCTGAGCTTTCGTATCTAGTCGTCCCTGTAAAACCATGTTAGTTGGAGGATTAGTTACTACATTGATATTGGCTTTATTGACTAAATCTATCACTCTTGAAGCATAATAATCATCGTAAGCTGAAAGAGCGCAAATATGATCAACAGTCACTCTTCCCTGGTAATTCTCCTTGATTGTCTTCGCTGCAAGATATTGTAAGGTACGAGAGTTTGGATCATCTGTTTCATCTGTGTGAGAATCAATATCTACATTGAATTTCTCTGCGATTTCAAAAAGGATGTCAATATGGCGATTAGAATCTTCTGGAGTAAATTCATTATGAGGCAT
>JAEOTY010000384.1 GCA_016839625.1 Candidatus Hodarchaeota archaeon | reverse complement strand
TTTCCATTTCTAGTTGTTCCCCTCACCTCCTTAAATGCAATACAAGCTCTTCGCCTAGATTCAGCCCTATTAATAGAAACTTTAGAGAATTTTCCCTCCCAGGAATTGTTAGTTTTTACACCTGAAGCAGTACATACTGATTCTCATGTCCATGTTCGTATGTTTGCCCCTTCAGTAGGAGTGTCGGAAGATCCAGCTACAGGGAGTGCTGCTGGCCCTTTGGGAGCATATTTGGAAGCTTATCAGATGCTTAAAGATCACACAAAAGGAACTGAACTTATTTTGGAACAGGGTTATGAGATCAATAGGCCAAGTAGGTTAGTTGTCAAGTGTTGTTATTCAGGCAGCGAATTCTCTGAAGTCATAGTAGGTGGGGAAGTTAAATTAACGGTGCAGGGTAATTTCTTTCTTTAAGATCGGTCTATCACCATTTGAAGGAGATTCAATAAGTCTTCGACATCCTCTTTACTCACAAATCTATCCTGTGACCGATGTAGCATCGCATTTCTACGTAATCTGATTCTTTTCAGACCTTTATTTTCCTTCATTGTCAACAGCTGTTCTTTTAACAGAGAGTTGACAACAGAGGGCCACGTTTGATCATCTTTCGGATAAGCATTGCGCTTCCAAAGAACATGTCTGAAAAGAGTCTCTGTTGATCTCCATAAGAAGAGAAAAGTAGAGATTTGCTCATCAATTGATATTTCGTCCCAATTTTCTAATTTCTTTGTCACATAAAGAACATCGAGTTTAATCGATTCTGTTTCTTCCTCAGAGGCAACAATCTCTTCGATAGCATCTGTTATCCCTTGACCAAGATAGAATTGCATCTCGAGTTCTTTTCTTTTTTCTTCTGTAAGATCGAGTTTATTGAGCATATCAGAGTATTGTTCTAACACCAACACTCGGGCAACCTCTCTTCTGGTATATTCTCTTAATTCGTCATTAATATGAGTTTCAATAAAGTCAAGATAGATTTTTGATACGAGATCCCAGTTTGCTGCTAGCTTAGTCCCAATTTTATCAGCAAGAGGGAATCTTCTGATTGAGTCTAGCTCTATTTGTCTTGTTTTTACATTTATATCCTGTTCGTTCAGTATCAAAGACAAGTTGTAGCTTGTCTTCCCGATTAAAACTGCTAGGTTCATTCGTGAATGGAGAAATAAAAATAAGGATAATGAAACGAATATCGCAAAAAGTGTTCCAAAAAAGGCAACATTTAATGGATTACTAATCTGATCTATATCTAAAAAATCTAGGTCAATAGAATCAAAATGTAGATAGATAATCGTGCCTAGATTTGCTAAATTAATCAATCCATATGTAATAGAAAAGAGGAACAATGTTTCTCTAAATGATAACAGTTTCTCATCTGCTATTGCTTCATCTCTGGTAAAAAATGAATCAATGTAACCTCTGCGAAAAACGCTTTTCAGTTTTGGAAGGAGTTCGTTGTGGATGTTCTTTCTTAATTCGATTTTGGTTTGTGCATCTAAGTCGATCTTTTTCAGTAAAAAGATTTCATTTATGTTTTCTCTTAAATTTTCGGAGTATTTTTCTGCTGCTCGACTGATCCTTACTATCAAATAGGGGCTATAGATATAGAATATGTAAGCTGGAAAAACCAAGAGGATTGTTGGAAGAAATAGAAAGAGTTCAATTCTATTTGCCATAAAGAATAGATACGCTTCAATCAAACCGATTTCATACAGTAAAGGAAAGAGAATCCCTAAAATGAATCTGTTTTCTCGTAAGGTCATTACTAGACAGTTTGTTGTTCAGCTTAATATAGCTTTAATCTAAATCAAATATCCAATAATTACTCTTTAACCTAAAAATAAAGAAAAAAAAGGGGGGAAAAAGAAATAGTATCCTAAAAAACCATAAAGATACTTATTTTGTTGCTGCGAGTTTGATGTCTGATTCTTTAACAGTCTTACGACCAGAATGACGTGCAATCTCTACAGCATATTTAGCAACAGTTGTGCCATAATTTGTAAGAACCTCATTGAGGCGATTGATCGCATCAGCGGACACACGATGTGCGCCAGCAGTTCTAATGAGTTTCTCTACTCTGGCTCTAGCAAAGCCCATTTTTCTTTCACCTTTTCTCCTAGATGACTGATGTGAGCCTGTGTTTTAGCTCACTGATGTAACAGAAATTCACCTAGTTTATAAGTTTTGCTCTACTAAGGACATCTAATTCCTCATTCCACTCATGATGACTCTAGCATGGTAAATTACATCATGTTGGACGAAAAAAAAAGCGGTACGAATAATTTTAACCCACACTATTATTGTTCAATACTAGCTTAGGAAAGTTATTATTGTTGAGCTGACTATTAATAGAACATAGTTGTCGAGAAGAAATAATCAAAGTTGAGAAATAATTTTGTCACATTATGATAACATGGTTTAAACTTCATGCAAGGAACATAAGAAAAAAAAGGGGGAAAAATAGGAATTAATTCCTTACACGAACACTGTAACAACTATTTTGTTGCTGCTAGCTTGATGTCTGATTCTTTAACAGTCTTACGTCCAGAATGTGAAGCAATCTCAACCGCGTACTTAGCAACAGTCGTACCATAATCTGTTAAAATCTCATTCAGCTTTTCAATAGCTCCTGCAGATACGCGGTGTGCGCCAGCGGTTCGGATAAGCTTTTCAATTCTTGCTCTAGCAAAACCCATCTGATTTTTCACCTTTTCTCTGTAGATAATTGTTGTGAGCTTTTCGTTTCGACTCACATGTATATGCAGATTTTTTCTCCTTTTATAAATATTACTCTTCCAATGTCGTTTTTTTATCATACACATAACTTTAATCCAAGTGTGATGAGTCTCATCATGATGGATTTCTTGATAGCGTGAACTGAAAGTGAAGAGTTAACCAGATGATGGATGAGAGAATAAACCCCTTTTCTTCCCCTTTATCAACATACGTTCCTTTCTATAACTAAATTTAAAAAAAATAGGAGATTAAGTAACGTGAATCTCTGTAATTAAATCATTATAAAGGAACTGTTCCTCAAAAGTTCATTTCTTTATCTTTCCCTGATCTGCGACTTTTTTTATTGCTTTTTGTACTTCCTCTGGATTACCAATGTAATAGTGGTTAATTGGATTTAAGTTATCATCAAACTCGTATATAAGCGGAATTCCTGTGGGGATATTAAGTTTCAAGATTTCTTCATTTGGTACATCATCAAAATATTTCACTAGTGCCCGAAGACTATTTCCATGAGCCGAAATCAACACTTTTTTTCCAGATTTAATCACAGGAACTATTACATCATGCCAGTACGGAAGAACCCTTGCAACAGTGTCTTTAAGACATTCGGTGAGTGGTATATCACTTTCATCTAATCCAAGGTACTTTGGTTCATTTCCAGGATACCGTTCATCATTTTTTTCCAGAGCCGGAGGACGAATGTCATAACTTCTTCTCCAAATGAGGACTTGTTTCTCACCATGTTTTTCAGCAGTTTCGGCTTTGTTAAGTCCTTGAAGTGCTCCATAATGTCTTTCATTCAATTTCCACGAACGATGGACTGGTATCCACATCAAATCCATTTCATCTAAGACAATCCACAAGGTTCGAATAGCTCTTTTCAGAACAGATGTAAAAGCTATGTCAAAAGAATACCCTTCTTCCTTGAGTACTTGACCAGACTTTTTTGCTTCCTCAATTCCCTTTTCTGTCAAATCTATATCAGTCCAACCAGAAAAAAGACCAGCTTCATTCCAAGTTGACTCACCATGTCGAAGTAGAACAACTCTATGCATAATATCACCCTATTAAAATATACCTGCATGAAATATTCTTAAAATCCTCCCGCAGCAAAAAACATATCAAATATTTCTTAAATTAATGGACCTGGAATACGAAAATATAATCCTATTTTTTTCCACCAATTTGATAACGTTTTTTTTCATTCCCCTTTTGAATTTCGGTTACAAACCCAAGTTTTACCAATTGGTTAAGGTATATTTCTTCAGTAGTCATTTTTCTGTGAGTTATTCGAGCAATATATCCAGCAGTTACAGGCTTTTCAAATCGCTTCAAAATTGTATAAGTACGTCTTAACTGTCTTGGGACTGGTATATATTTTTCACGAGCTTTTATCTCAGAAACGACTTCTCGAGAAATTGCGATATCTCTTTGAGAGCGAACCATCAAATTAATAGCCTTTTTTACTGTGATAATTCTTTCCTCCTCTTCCCAAAATTTTTGGATATCAGCAATCAGATCACCTAAAGGCACATGACTGTTCTTCATTACTTCTAGTGCTCCAGGTGTGATCCGAAAATCAAGTGCTTTCAGTTTGGCTAAAAAATTGCTTTCAGACATGTGATATCCTCAATTCAAGCTGTTTCTTGAAATTAGGTTCAAAAACAGGTAATTATATTTTGCTCTCTCTCAAAAACTTTTCGCTGATTTAGATCAACTAGACTTTGCGAGCTGACGAGATGCTAACATTTTTTAAGTTTCAATATTAATGGTAACAAAGAAATGAAAGAGTTCAGAGCGATTCGGAAGACATGCATATATCGAGATAACCAGAGGTGCACCTATTGGGCAAGAGAAACCCAATGTCATTTTATCGCCTGCCCTCATTTTTCTTATAAGATCTCAAACGACGCTAAAAAAGGATTTAAAAAACGAATTAAAGATTCTGTAGTTTTTGATGTAAAAGACTTTGATAGAACTAAAACTACTACTCTTGATTTGATACAAGAAGTTCAAACTAACGGACTGAAACATTCACAAAAGAAAACACAGAAAACTAAAGAAGTTTCTATGATCAAGAAACCAATACAACGTATGACGTGTATTGTATGCGGGGATCTCATTACAGACGATAAGTTCATGACCTTTCGGGATCCTAGTGGTGTGTTAATCTATATTCACTCCAAGGGAAAGTGTGAAGCACGAAAAGAACAAATTTTGGACATTAGAGAGAATTGGTTAAAGAGCCATACTTCAGATAATCAGCACTAAGTAAGATTAATTTTTGTTTTCAGGTCACTTGTAGTATTTATTTCCTATAAAATGGAAAGAAACCGTAGATAAAATGGATATTAGTGACGTAATGAAAAAGAGGAACTTTGTGATAGGTTCCTGAGAGGTAAGAAAGAAAATAATTGAGAATATCGTAGCTATAAGAGAGAAAAGAAAAGCAAGGATAATGAGAAAAGGGACTTCATCCTTTGTAAATAATTTCATTGTTGTTCACACCACCTATAAGATTATCTAAGATAAATTCTACAATATATCTTTCGAATCGTATTTTGATTTTAGTGGCCTTACCATCCTGAAAAAAGAGTAAAATTGGGAGAATTCCTGGCAAAAAATCGGTTATCATCCGTAATCTTAAGAGTATTAATCAATATCTATTCCTTATGTCGGGACAACATTAAAAAGAAAGTCAATTTGCTATAATTAGACTATTTTATAAGAAATAAAAAAAAGAGAATGATTAGTCTGGTTAAGACCTAATCATTGAGTGATTCTTTTATTCTATATTTTGCGACGAGATGTGCCAATTCTTCACCGAGTTTTGTTAGATCTTGTGCAGCAGTGGTCATCTGATTCATCGCAGCGGTTTGCTCTTCTGTTGCAGCGGCCACTTCTTCACTAGAAGCACTAAATTCTTCAGATTGTGCCGCAAAACCTTGTAAGGTCTCTTGTAAGCTAGACACACTTCCTCCGATATTCGTAACAATTTCCTCAGTCACTTTACTAATTTGGGCAGAATTGCTTTTAGTTTCTTCTGCTAAGCGACGCACGTTATCAGCAACAACAGCGAATCCCCGGCCATACTCACCCGCACGAGCAGCTTCGATTGCTGCATTCAAGGCTAATATGTTAGTTTGACCAGCAATATCCTCAATAACCTGTAGGGTGTTTTCAATGTCACCCAGGGATTGATCAACAACCTCTGACATTTTGTTTACGTCTTCAATGGCTTTTGTTGATAAATCGGATTGATTTGCTGCGCCACGACTCACCTGTTGAATTGTTGCAGCAATTTCTTCACTAAGAGCATTGACCTCCTCTGATGCAGAGGCCAATTCTTCAGCAGACGAAGCAACTTCTTCTGCAGAAGTCTGGGAGCTATAAATGAAAGCGTGGAGATTTTCAACCATTTTTGCGAATGAGCGCCCTAGTTTTCCGATTTCATCGCTTTGATCTGTTTCAATCTCGTTTGTACTAACAGATAAATCTCCACTAGCAATTGTTTCAGTCACATTAGCCAATTTATCAATCGGTCTTGCTAACGACTTGGCTATAAGAACGGAAACAATAACCGCTAAAAATCCCATGATTACTGCAAGTAACACTGATGTAATAATGTGATTATTGATCTCATTATCAACATAAGTAGTTTTTTTAACGAAAAAGAAGGAGTAATCCCAATTTTCCGATTCTTCGAAATGGGCAAAATAACTGACCCCACCGATATTAATTCTCTGATAACCATGTGGTAATTCTTTGTTCGTAAGGATGTCAAAAATTGGCTTGTTTGCAGAATTGGTGGAAGACATAAATTCACTAAGATCGCTTCCTACAAGAGAATTGTCAAGATGTGTAAAGATAGCACCGTCTTTAGTGATGCTGAATACTGTTTGCCCTTGGTTTTCCATCTCTGCTACTATTTCTGCGTGAGTGAAGTCTTCATCTTCATGGCTATGCCCTTCTTCCTCTAGTTGATGGAAAAGAACTATTTCAGCGAATATTTGGTTCATTGATCCTA
>JAEOTY010000383.1 GCA_016839625.1 Candidatus Hodarchaeota archaeon | reverse complement strand
TTTCTTCTAATGTGCCAACATTTTTCGATGTTACTGCCTCACCAGGGTACGCTATCTCATAGATACGGTTTCCCATTTCATCACTTTCAGGTGGAGCCGCCTGTAAATCGATTGATTCAATAGATTCACTAATGTTCGACAAAGTTCCTCGCAATAAACGCATTTTACGTTTTGTTTCATTAATTTCTGTTATTTTTTCATTTTGTTTACGGATACGGTCTGGTTGTATGAATTTCGGCATAGTGGCTAAAATTTTCGAAGAAAAAGATCGTTTTTGAGTGACTTGGCTAGAATAACCACTGGAAATATCATCTGACATCTCCTCCATTGATTCTAAAACAGACTCAAGATCGTGAATAAATCCTACAATGAGTTCTTTTTCAGTTGGTTCTTCGGTTTTTTTCAGAAATTTTCCTAATCGTTTTGTAATAAGGGACAACTTTCGATCTCCGATATTTTCTTTTAACAGGATAATTCTATTGATGAAATTTAATTATTTCCAGAATTGGGATAAGAATGAATATGCATTTGATATTATTTTCATTTTACTAGTAGATTACTTCCATTTAAACTATTCTTTCTAGGAGGAATTTGAGAAGTAATATTGTAGATTCCATTTTATTGTGTCAATTAATAAAATGATTTCTTTTAAATTATTCTAATCATTATTTCTCCGTTCATAGAGCTTCAAAAATTATGTGGGAATGTCAAAAAGTCACCCATAAGGACTCAGATAACATTATTCATCATTATTACAACCGTTCCTTAATAAATTCACATTTTCAAGATAGAAAAATTTAATCTTCTAAGGAAAAATATACTAATAACAAAATTAGCAGGATTTTCTGGAAGGAATAACTTTGAATCCTTCAAAAGGAACATTAATTCTAACAAATGCTAGTGAAATTGTAACTCTTAAATCCAAAGATTCAATGCCAAAATTCAGGATGAGTGGCCATGAATTATCACTAATAAAAAATGGATCCCTCATTATTCAAAATGGGAGAATATCTGATATTCTTGATCATCCTTTTTCTGAGTCCCATTTTCCCACATCTGAACCTACCACTTTGGTGGATGTAACCAATAAGACCGTAATCCCGGGTTTAGTTGATTCACACACACATCTTTCCTTTGCAGGAGATCGTGAAGATGAATTAGAAAAAAAATTGCAGGGAGTTACTTATCTCGAAATCTTAAAACAAGGAGGAGGTATTATGAGAACGGTAAAAGCAACACGAAAAGCTACTGTTAATGAATTAATTAGAAGGGGGAAAGAAAATGCTGATATTATGCTAAAACACGGAACGACAACTATTGAGGCTAAGAGTGGCTATGGATTGGACAAAGAAAACGAAATCAAACAATTAACAGCTTTTAATAAATTAAACGAAGTTTGCGCTAGTTCTATTGTACCAACTTATCTTGGAGCTCATGCTATACCTCCAGAATATTCTGATCAAAGAGAAAAATACATTGACTTAATACTCCAAGAGGCAATTCCTGAAATCTCGAAAGGCCGACTTGCCAAGTTTATTGATGTTTTCTGTGAAAAAGAAGTCTTCTCGATTGATGAAAGCAGAGAAATCCTTCTTGCAGGAAAAAATGCTGGCCTACGTCCTAAGATTCATGCTGATGAAATAGTGCGAACAGGTGGGGCCCAATTAGCGGCAGAAGTAGAAGCTATTTCAGCAGATCATTTGTTGAGGACAGATGATGATGGCTTCAACGCTCTTGCAGATGTAGGAGTTATTCCAGTACTCTTGCCGGGTACTACACTCTCTCTAATGAACAACGAGTACCCACGAGCTCGACGAATGATTGATGAATTTGATCTCCCTGTAGCTTTGGCTACAGATCTCAATCCAAACTGTTTTTGCTTTTCGATGCTCCAAATAATGACATTAGCCTGTTTCAACATGAAAATGACACCTGAAGAAGCTTTATTAGCATCAACTATAAATTCTGCTGCAGCTATCGGCTTGCATGAGAATATTGGAAGTATAGAGGTAGGAAAACAGGCTGATCTGGTTATAATCAACGCACCAAATTACAAACATATTCCATATAAGTTTGGATCAGCAAGTTTAGTGGATATGGTTATTAAAAATGGTAAGGTTGTCGCATCGAATACTCCTGCGCTTATCAAAACGACAATGTAGTTACAGTTGTTTGTTTAGGATTAACTCAACACAAAGATTAATAT
>JAEOTY010000049.1 GCA_016839625.1 Candidatus Hodarchaeota archaeon | reverse complement strand
CACACAGATTCATGCCCCGAGGATTCACATCTTATTCAGGAACAGCTATCCAACAAGTAGCAAGAGAAGGACGGAAATTTGGGGTGGGAATAGGAATAGTGACACAAATGACCCGAAATCTAGATCCAATAACAATCGGTCAATGCAATACCAAAATCATCTTACGACTCAATAATAGAACAGATCTAGAGGCGTTTATTCCTCAATCAGACATGATAGATACAGCAGATACCAGTTTTATCCCCTATATGGCAACTGGAACAGCATTTCTAACAGGACTCGCAACCAAATTGCCCGTTTTAGTAAAAATTAATGATATTGCAGAAATTTCAAAATAACCTCTTTTTTTTCTTTCATAGCAACCTTTTTTACAAAATATGCGATTATAATAGCTAGAAAAGAAAAAGCTACTCCACTCTTAGTCAATTTACGAAAAGACCAGATTTCTCATTTTAAAACTACCCCTAGTACTTTAAAGGGTGAAATAATGGTTACTAAGTCACAATTACCATTGATTAAAGGACCAATAAAAAATACACTCCAACCGCGCTTTCTATCTCTAAAAGATGATCATTTACTTGATACAGCAATTAATTTCTTTGAACAATTTGTTGGGTTGTCGCCCAATGACATTTCTAAAGAGGAATTCCTATCAATAATCGTGGACTATAAAGTAGCTTTATTACTGTTTGAAACATTAAAGAAAAATTTCTTTAAATCAAGTTTGAAGAGAAGCCAAGCTGATACGCAGTTGTTACCTGAACAAATAAGTGATTTACGTCTTGAATTTTGGAAATTTGTCAATCAACAAACAAATGGGATTGTAAACTCAGAATCCCAACGTTCGAAAATAATTGATGCGTTTCACAAATTAAAAGAAAATAGTTTGTCAAATCAATTTTGTGACATTCCCGTTGAGAATCTCCTCTTTCATGATTATGAAACGCATCATGTCATATATAAGCTAAAGAAGATTTCTCCTGCACATGTTCGACAAGAGTTCAACAAAAGACTTGTGAAGACGTTATTAAAATATTCACAATCATTAAAAATATCCATCCCATCAGACCAATCTTTGTCTTCTGTCCAAATAAAAAATCTTTTCTATTTGACACGAAGGTTTGGCCTCTTTACACATGTTGAAAGAATCAATAACAAAATCATAGTCGAAATAATTGGTTCTCAAGAGCTTATAGGTAGAAACACTAAATATGGGAAATCAATTGAAAGAGTGTTAATTAATTTATTAAAAAAAACTGAATCAGAGGAAGCAATAAAGAACTGGAAATTTATAATTAAAATTCCATATAGATCAAGAAGTAAGGAAATAATCATTTCATTACCTGAGAAAGAATCTTTTACCTCACTGTTTGGTGTTCATCATGATTTCAAGGATGAGTTAAGTTTTGACTCGGAATTAGAAAGACAATTCTATCAAATACTCACTTCTTTTAAGGATTGGAAAGTTGAACGAGAACCAGTCATTATCATTGGCCAAGAAATCATTCTTCCTGATTTTGTTTTATCACTCAAAGCAAAAACTGGCATCAAAGTTTACATCGAAGTTGTTGGTTTTTGGACTGAATCGTATTTAAAGAAAAAAATTGTAAAATTGACACGATTAAAAGATAAACTCCCGCCATTCATAATTCTTGCAGATCACAAACTGAATTTTCCAATAATCGAATCTATGATGACTTTTTATTATAAAAGTAATGAGATAAGAAGAATTGCTGGTTCATTAGAACAGAGATTAAAAAGAAAGTACATTGACTCATTCAACAAAAAACAGCTAAAAGAAATCGATACAGACATTCAACAGTATTTTCCATTAATTGATGAAGGATTTGATACAGCTCCAATAATAAGACCAGAACATTTATGCGAGATTTTTCAAGTAAATGACTATTTCCAGCTTGTACCAGTTTTAGAAAAGAAATATAAAGAATTTGCGTTAAAAGACTGGAAATTTATTTCAAAACTAGGATTAGTTCAAAATAAGGACTTAAATGGTTGGAAGAACCATGTCAATCAAAAATTCAAAAAATCTAATACATTCGAACTGCCCTTTTCGGTGTTCTATGAAGTATTACCAAACTTTGACCAAGGGGATATCCTTAATTTATTAAACGCGTTGGATTATAAAGTAAGATATACTAATTTATCAAATATTCATGTTTATCTTCCAAAAAAACAGCAATTGGGAAATAAAATTGGCAATTGAACCTATTGAGATTTACTTTAAAGGAGACGATCTTGTACTGAGGGGAAATGTACCAACTAGCTTATTATATAGATTCAAGAACATTAAAACTCCAAGAGGGTGTCAATTTCAACCGATGGATTATTATCCTATTCTTGATTTCCTTAGAAACAGCTCTATACCAGTCAAAACAAAATTACCAGAGAATTTTCCCCTTAGTAATCCAGTGTCTAATAATTTTACATTGAGGGACTATCAAATAGAAGCTCTCAGAGAATGGAGAGCTAATAATTCTAGAGGAACCATTGTCTTGCCAACTGGCAGTGGAAAAACTTTTGTAGGATTAGCAGCTATTTCCGATTTGGCAATAAAAACATTAATTATCGTTCCTACTATTGATTTGTTGGATCAATGGTTAGCCAAAATCATAGAGACTGGTTTGTATCCATCAGAAAATCTAGGTAAATTTGGAGGTGGAAAGAGAGAAATTCATGAAATAACTGTGGTTACCTACGATTCAGCTAGAATTTATTTAAAACGGCTTAGACAAGCATTTGGGCTACTAATTTTCGATGAGGTGCATCATCTTTCAGGACAACAATGGCAGGACATTGGAAGAGGATATCTTGCAAAATGTAGACTAGGATTAACCGCTACTCTCTCAAAAAGCGATAATTCATATAATCCAGTCATTAATCTTGTAGGACCAGTTGTTTACGAGAAGAAACCTAATGAACTCCGTGAAATAGGCGCGATTTCATTATATGAGCTCAAAAGTATTTACGTTAAGCTATCTACTGCTGACCAACAAGAATATACCCGAAACATTACCACATATAAGGAATATATGAGAAAAAAAAGACTTTTTGGAGTACAAGGATATCAAAAACTCATTTATCGATATAAGGATCCCTACGCACGAAAAGCTCTTACAGCTCACAGGAAAGCCCGTGAAATCGCCTTTAATTCTACTGGAAAGTTAACAGTGGTTCGAGACATAATTAACAGTCATCCTCAAAATAAAATCCTCCTTTTTTGCGAATCGATAAGATTTATTGAACAGGTATCAGAAACACTTTTAATCCCAGTAGTTACATCGAAAACACCAATAAGGGAACGAAAAGCATTACTATCATGTTTTAAAAATGGCACAATCAGAATTCTCGCCTCAGGAAAGGTTTTTGATGAAGGAATTGACATAACATCAGCTAGTGTTGGAATCATAATCAGTGGTACAGGCCAAACAAGACAATTTGTACAAAGACTTGGACGAATCCTTAGACCAACATCAGGGAAAAGCAAGGCTTTATTATATGAAATCATTACTGAAGGTACCTCAGAAGTTCAGACCTCTAAGCGACGAAGAATCCCCAAATAATAACCCTCAATCATTAATAGATTTAAAGAATAAACGAATACTGATTTTAGAATCAATATGAGATCATAATAGATTTGCGGCCTTTTCGCTCAGAAATGTCCATTAAAGATAAATTTAACCGCTGATTTAAATTATATAATTCAATCTCTAATTGTAAAAAAAAGAATATAATTATTAGGTTTGGTTAATGACGAAACAGAAGTATGATGAATCAACTATCAAAATGATTATTGAATATTTACAAAATCTAAGAGAAGGAATGGCTGTTCTCAAGCAAGAGATCGAAGTATTACGTATTAGAGTAGATATTCTTGAAAGAAGCTCAAAGTACACTCAAACACCATCTTCAGGATTAAAAGCACCCCCTGGACTATCAAGACCCCCCAGGTGAACTATTCCGTTTCTTCAAAGGCTAATCAATCAAAAAATTTGAGAGACGAAATAGAATCTGTTCTAACAGAAGGAATAAAATTAAAAACCGTGGAAGAAGGGAAGAGAGAAGAACTCAAAGAAAAAGAGACAGCTGTTTATGAGGAATTTAAACAGCTAGGATTACCAAGAATAGAAAAAGAACTCTATCCACTTCCTCCTGAGAAGAAGAGTCGATGGAGAAGAGGGAAAAAAGAAAAGTTTAAAAAAAAAGACTGAACTTCCTGAAGATCTAGCTCAGGATTTAGAAAGAGCGTTTAAAAGTGTAAGCAAAGGTAAACAGTAGATTTCCTATACGTGCTTTATTCATTCCCATATTGATGTAGTAATTGTTGATTCACAACATGGGAATGAAAATGACTTATTCTTGCCTTCCTGCCCGTTATCCTACATTTATACAACAAACAAATTTCAAATGACTCCTCGCTCCTTAAGCAAAATAAGATATTCAATATCTCTATTGAAATATTTAAACTGAAATAGAGAAATAATAGTATCTTTCTAATTACCAATATATATTTATTACATCTAAAATCTCTGCTAACGACAGCTGGTTTGCGCTTTTCACTCCGTTTTTAGTGTGGATATGATGTGGATATGTTTCTAATTCTGAATGATGTGGTGCATTATCCCAGCGTACTAGAAGTTTGTTCTGTGAATCCATCACATGATATCGGTAATTTATTACCCCCTCACCGATTTTATAGTATTCGAATACCTTTAGATGAAATGATTTGATTAATTTAATGTCTATTTGAATAAATCCCTCCTTAAAGCTAATAAATTCCTGTTCAACAGTAAATTTGTGAACTATTGGATGGTTTTGAAGTAAGTTTTTATGCGAATCGAAATATTGTTGAATTCTAGAAGGATAGATTTTCATAAGGTTTCCCTTAAGAGTTCTTGTTCCTCTAATAACGATTTTTTGATATTAATAACACCATGCCATACAAAAAAGTCTTCATCATCACCAAGTTTTCCTTCTGAGAAGCTTTGAAGGAATTCTTCATTATTCATGTTGTAATGGTCTGAATAATATTGAATTTGTTGATTTAAATCTGTGAGTTCCTTTTTTATTGTCATTAACCTACCTTTAATAAGGTCTAGAACCTGATTTTCAAGTTTTATCTTATCTTTTGCAGTTTTCCCAATAATTTTTACTTTAGACATGACACTCACCTAATTAGTTTATTGGTTTCCTTTATAAAACTACCTTATGTTTCCATAAATATTCCTTGAAACCAGATAATCCTATTAGGTTAAATCGAATAGAAACATAACTTGTTGTTCGACAATGGTAATCATATTAAAAGGAATTTTTTTATAACATGATTGGTTGAGTGTTCTTTTCTGTTCCAAATCCAGTTAACTTGAAATAGTAAATCCTTTAGTACGGAGGATTTTATCTTTTCAGGTGAGTCTGGGTTCTTCCATTCTGTTTTAGCTATTTTAGTATGTATTGAAATCTTTTTTTCATGTGGATCGATAATCCACACTTCTCTTACACCCGCTTCCAGATATTTGGGTAATTTTTTAGTTAAATCAACTTCTTCAGTTGCTTTGGAAAGAATTTCAATTACAATATCAGCAGAACCCTCGTACCGAGATTATTTAATATTTTCATAATTCTTGGGAGTAATGATCATTAAATCAGGTTCTGGATTCCATTTTTCTGATAATCTCATTACAAAATATGAGCCATAAATTCTCCCTAATTGTGTTTCCTCCAAGTAGAAACGAAATAAAGGGCTTAAATAGTGAAAAATATCTTCATGTTCTTCTGATGGGGGAGAATCAATGACAAGTACCCCATCAATTAATTCATAATTGCTATCCTCATTACTAAGATCCCAAAATTCTTCTTCTGTAACACCTGGTTTGAAAATGATGTATTCACCTTCTAAAATAATGTTTTTGGGAAATTTTAATAGAATAGCCATACTCTATTCACAATTTTTACTTATATCTATTTAAGCAAAATAATAACAAAAAGAATTTTGCCATTGTAGATAACAGTCAGATATTACTTACTTTAATTCTCTTCATAAATTATGCATCCAACCCACATAAATGGTTTTCTTTTACCTATGTTGGTTTCCTCTTCACAAAACGAATCATTTAACCTTGAATACTCAATTTTATGATTCTTATGGGAGTAAGAATATTTTTTCAATATAATATTTGATTTAATAGGGCGATAAGGAACACTGGGGAAAAAAAATACTGCGAAAGGTGACAGATAAATTTAAATGATGTAATTATCCTCTTATTAAGATGAAAAATGGTGTCAGAAATGAGGATTACAAAACTTTGGAAAGGATATGAATGTGATCACAGTTCTACTAATTATTCTTTTTACTCTTCGTCAAGAGAGTTAACAAAACAAGATAGAGAAGCCATTAATAAATTTTCAAGTAGAGCAAAGGCCTCTAAACACTTCGTAGAGTTTGTCTATTATGGAGATTTTGCAGATCTTCCTTATGGTGCTCAAGATGAACTTCTTACTTCATATTTTGATGTGATGATAAAGGAAAGCTATGACTGGTGGGAACTTATTCTAGTCCTTCCGTACAATTTATCATTATTTAAAAAATTAAAAGAGTGTGAATGCGAAGGAGAGGAAGATCTAGGAATCACTATCTCAAAAAAAGAAAGCCAGATTCATTTGTCGATATTTTGTGTATTAGATTATGAAGAAATTTATAATCTAGCTCTTAAGGATATAGAATTATCTAATAAAAAGTATTGGAGTCCACATCTAGAAACATACAACCCAAGTCCTTTTCCAATCTTAGGAAATCTCCTCATTCAGCTAAAAATTGAAATAATAAAAGGAGATTTCACTACTTTGCAATATATTGCTGCGTTTTTTAATTCAGAAGCCTTCGATAAACCTACTCGCTATTCGGACCTAGGTGAATGGTTTACAAGTGCTTTAGGACATCTCTAATTTAAATCCTAATCTTTCCTTTTATTTATGGAGACGATTTCATGGGATTTTTTTCTCGAACCCAGCAACTCGTTCTACGTAGAGAAAAAGATGGCGGTTTGGTCTTTAATCCAAAGAATACAGTAACTATTGAAGTTGATAAACAAGCATTTCGATTGCTCGAACTTATAGATGGAACTAGAAGACTCAGAGATATTTATAACCAAATCAAGAACGAAACAAAAGCTACTATGACACAACAAGAGTTTCTTGAAGTAATAACCAAACTATTAAATTATGAGTTCATTGTTAAGAATTCGAGAATAGGAGGAAAGAATGTCGTACAACCTATTAATCCTTGGTTTAAAGGCACTTGGCTTTCTGCTCCAGAGAAAGTTCATTTGATGGTCACTAGTAAGTGTAATTTATCTTGTAAGGGGTGTTTTGCAAAAAACAGGACTGGAAAAGACCTTATGATAAACCAAATTAAGAAATTAATAGATCAACTAGCAAAAATGAGAGTATTTCAATTGGCTATTGGGGGAGGAGAACCATTTCTATGTAAAGATATTGTAGAAATAGCTCAGTACGCACGAGAAAATAAGATATTACCAAATATAACTACTAATGGAACCCTTTTAAATAAGACATTGGCTACTAAATTAAAACCAATCATAGGAAGACTACAATTCTCTTTAATAGCTCCTAATATAGAAAAGAATGATGAATATCGTTCAAAGGGCGCTTGGGATGGATTTATAAGGGGATGTCAAATAGCCAGATCACAAAAACTTAATTTTGGAGTAAATGTACTCATAACAAGAAATACTCTATCCATGCTTCCACAGATAACCAAATTGATCCTAAAACAAGGAACAACAGATATCAATATCTTACGACCAAAACCTCCAGGAGATCAAAACAACTGGTTTAACGAGAATCATCTCAATGAGGCAGATTTATTAATTCTCAAGTCATCATTGATAAAAATCCAGCAAAAATACCCAATGGTAAATTTAACCATAGATTGCTCACTCACACATATAATGAACTATCTACCCATAAAGTTCTGTCAAGAACACGGGATATTCGGTTGTACTGCAGGAAAACGTTTTCTGACAATTCTAGCAAATGGAAATGTTTATCCCTGTTCTTTTCTTGATAAAGATTTCTTATTTCTTGGAAATATACAGAAGCAGCCATTTAGAGAAATCTGGAAAAAAGCCACCAAGGTCTCTTCAGGACTAAAGTCTGATTGGAATAATCGAAATCAGAAACAAAAGTTAATAGAATGTTGTCCAGCAATCACTCTGGTTACAGCAAGCGAAGAACTTATCTGAATTTAACTAAAATTGACATAATTTGGATGAGTACGAGCATAAGCAGCACGAGAGGACAGTTCCATGCTTATAAGGTGACCACTAGGCACACAGTTAAAGGGATAATTTTTTCTATTCCCGCTAACAAATCACCATAATTTTCTTTTTCCTTTGGTTCATTTCAAATCGTTATTTCCAGGTTTGAAGATGTTTTTTCCTCCAGATCCCAGTACAGGAGACATCCAAAGTTAATGAGAATAATTGCCTTTTTCATAGTCTTTTGAATAAGATCTTTCAAGAATAATTATATCTAGGGGTGAGAGATCGTGTAGCATTGATTGGGGTTCACTATACCATTTGTGAAGGTAATTAACTAATAAAGATTTAATTACCCTCGTTTTTCCTTTATGCGTCTTTAGCAGTTCTCTTCTCTTGAGATATAATTGATGTTCAATACGTTCAACAAGCATATGCTCTAAGATACCCACGTACTGTTTTGGTGTTAGATTTTTTGGATAAACAGGGAAATCTAAATCCCTTCTTTTAAGCCATTCAACATATTCAGCTACCCAAGATTGATCCCTATCCCAAAAAAAGGGTGAACCATTATATTTTGCTGAATGTTCAACAAAAAACTGTTTGTCTTTCTTCAATCCTTTCACGAAAATATACAGCTCCTTTGGTATTAGTTTCCAAACGAATAAGGCTCGATAAAAGAAGATGAGAATATCTAAGGCATCTTTTTTTTCGTGAAAAGGCATAGAATACTTCTGAGGAAGCCTATCAAACAAGAAATCCAATACTTTTTCTTCAGTCATTAGATGAGGTTTACAGCTATAATAAGACAGACTTTCTTCTAAAAAGAAATTGATTAATCTTAAACACTTATTCTTCTGCTTCATGAGGGAAGGATTCTTGTCAAATGATTTTTCGAGCTTTTCAATCATTTTTTTATGAATTTTTTCTGTTTGTTTTGTGAATTCGTCTTCATCCAATCCTTCATGGCGAATTTTGTCAAACTTATCGAATAACTGAAACTGAAATTCCTTAAATTCCTTTTTAGATAGTTTGTTCCGCAGTTCTCGTGCCTTATCTGACATTGGAAGCATGAAAAACAAATCCTTTATAATCAAGAACTCTCCTTAATAGTCTTACATTAATTTTTTAAGAAACAATCAGAGTCACATCATCTTTTTTGAAAACTAGAGTTACAAATATAATCACAATCATAAGAATCCTATCATCGTTAAAAACTGTTAGATTATTCTTCCTTCAATTTTCTTCGTAAGTTAAGCATCCCATCTACATAAATGGTCCCAGGGTAATTAAAGTGGCTTATAGATTTTTAACAAAAGGTTTTTGCATCCTATTCATGAACAATAATCCAATAGATTACCGAAATAATACTTTGAAAACGTAGATTGATTAGTTTGATTTTTATCGTACTGTGATTAGAAGATGACTAGATGATTCTTAGCTTAAGACTGATCAGGAGCTTTTGCTAATTGAATAACAAAACAACGAGACGACAAAAACAAATGTGGTCATTTTGAAATGTATCAAATATGGTTCACCAAACTACGACACCCCTTCCTTTTTAGAATAAGTCTCACCATCTACATGGCGTAATTCTATTGATTTGGTTATTGGGGAAGTTTTCTTATCAAAACAGTTGATCATTTCCCTCAGTTTCCCATCTGATGCCCATCACATGTTTTGTATCTGCTAGTCTTACCAATTGTGGCTTTTTCGAGTAATCAGGTCGAGATTCCTTACTCAGCAGTCCTCACTAGAAAGAATTGAAATTGTGTTGAACATTAAGAATATCACAATCTATTACGATATTATAATTCAAATGATGGGTACTAGCATGGATTTCACAATGAAAAAGTCCCTATGACGAGACCAAAAGGGATTAATAGGTAAGATCCCGACGAAATTTCGAAACAAAATGACATCGAAAATCTTACCTGTTAGAAACTATATCCACGAT
>JAEOTY010000382.1 GCA_016839625.1 Candidatus Hodarchaeota archaeon | reverse complement strand
CCTATATCTTTGATAAACGAGGAGACATTCAGAGTGTATCTTTGATGAATAGTAAAGAAAGTTAACATCAAGTTGTGGGATCGTGATGTCTTGCGACGATACCTGACCAAATATATTGACATACTTTGAGTCTTTAAATAATAAATTACTGTAATTCTAAACGAAATAACAATTTTATTTATTTAATATTGGTACAAAACCCAAAATTGCCTCGCAATCTTCACAAAACAAGGTGAGGAAAGAACCATGTTTTGTATCAGCTCGCTCAAAATTAACATTCTTATTTTTATTACTACAATAAGGGCATTTCTTGTTTTCGTTCATATCTGTTTTATCAACCAAATTTTTCACCATCATAACAATAATTTTTAATCATTTTTAAATTTGTTCTTTTATTCGTTTTGTTTTGGATACTAAAAAATAGGTAAAAAGTATAATATTACTTTCATGTCAATTGAATTGTTGTAAACGGTCCCAAAACAATCCTCTTGTCAATTCGGTAAAAACCATCAAATCTTGGATGAAATCCGCAGAACACCTTTCGAAGAAAAGTGGTTTCCCACAGTAGTTTTTCTAGCTAAGTTACGAGGAGAGAAATTAACGTTGTTCTAGGAATTTTTGGTAGGTATAAATAGTGCTTTCAAATTCTGCTGCATCAATGATTGTGGTTTCGTACGCAGCAAGCTGATTCAGAAACCAACTAATTTTTTTCTGGATGATGGGTGAAAAAAGATTAAGAGTGAGAGTTTCTTCAAGTAAAAACGTAAGATTAACAGGAGTATTGACATTAAGCTTCTCTAAATTTTCCGATTCCAAGTATGTGTGGATTTCCTCTTTAAGTTCCTCCGCTTCTCTTTCACTTGATATTTTAGAATTTCTGATACCTTCTAAATTCATCGAAAGCAGGTAAAAACCGAATATCAGGAATATACTGAGGGCAGAAATCATTGCTGCTAAAGAAAAGTCAATAAGAAAGATGTTCTGATAAATTAATATTAAGAGGGGGTACGAAAGAAGTAAAAATATCAATCCAACAACGGTGATTGGGATTTTTCTCATCATTTTACCACACCCTTTGAAGTTGAAGTTTCTATATTTTAATTTATTACTACCTATTCTAGGTAGGAAATAGTGCCTTTTAGGCCTTTTTTCCCCAACGCTTGATTTTCTCTTGGTAATATCTACAATTTTATATATGATATAGTCATTATGATGCGAAGCAGTAGATCAACCTATTCATAATGACGGAGTAATTAATGAAGAAAAAGATGGATGAATAAATGACTGCAAATGAACAAAGTGAATCTCCCCTTCCTGAAAAACAATCAAAAAATCTCTCTTTTGAGGAAGCTTTTGACCTTGTGAAAGAGAAGTATCATGAACTCTTCAAACGACTTGCTAAAAATTAGGTACATCGAATACCATCATGTGATTAGTATTCGTTCTTCTTTAAACCCATTCCTCTGTTCTTCTAGCTAGCTTGCTTCCTCTTTTGCCACAAACTCTGATGCATTTATTATTGTTAATGCTGAGATATTATTCTGATCATCTAATCCTAGCATGATTAACCCATTTTCATCCAGCGGTTCATTATCAATTGCTTTCTTCGTGACACTTAATTTAACATATAATACGTCCGTTTCCTTATCATAGCTCATATTAATAATATCTGGTAGATTGTGAACATATTCAGTGATGATTTTGTCTAGGAGTGGAAAAGGATCTATTCCGAATTTCATTTGGGATATGCTTTGGACCATTTTTTCACCTTCTATACCTACTTCTTTTTTGACATTGTGAATGTTGTTATAACAAATCCGTCTTTATTCAATTCTCGATAATGTACAACCATATTTAAGGTCAAACCATAAGTTTTCAGTTCAGGAAATTTCTTTATTGCAATGAATTGAGGTCGGATGTCTGCTTGAGCCGCATAACTGGCTGTAATACAAAAGCGTAGGTGAATCCTGTGGGTCAATTTACCCTCGAGCTTTTAGTTCTTCTATTCTTTTTGATAATAATGATCCAATATCTTCCCCAATCACTTCTAACACTCGTTGGCGTGCTTTATGGATTTCGATCCCCAACACAAGTCTTTCGTCATTATATTCAAGAATGATCCCTGGACTTATTTCTTCTGAATCATCGATAGAGCCAGGTCTCAAAGCCAGATAAAAAATATCCACTTCTGGATCATACCAACTCTTCATTTTAGACTTATCCATCGTTTTTCCCTAATTTTCGTTTTAAGCTCTTTTTTAAGCTCCGTACAAGGATAAGCAGTGACCAGAAAAATATCCTCTTTT
Organism: Candidatus Hodarchaeota archaeon; assembly: GCA_016839625.1. Lineage (GTDB taxonomy): Archaea > Asgardarchaeota > Heimdallarchaeia > Hodarchaeales > Hodarchaeaceae > Hodarchaeum. The sequence goes on along the minus strand of JAEOTY010000382.1, from coordinate 7,310 downwards.
CGTACTGTATAAGCCACTATTAAAAATTTTTCTTTTCCAGTAATTCGTATTTTGCCAGTTGCAATTTCAGTTCCTTCTTGAATATCATAAAAATGTTGTTCAGGTTTCGTGATGATATACTCTATATCGTCTTTTGACAGATTTCTTAGCTGCATTTTCAACAGTGCATGAGTAGAATATGAAATTGCATTCATTAGGAAAGGATAAAGGTTTAACTTTAAATAACTTTTTAGATAGATTAGATTCTCAATATCTTTCTGCCAAAAATCCAGCAGAACAAGAGTCTGAATGGAAGAATAATTACTCTGTAAGGAAGCAGAAATCCTATGGAAAAATGTCACCAATGTGGTGGTTCCATTAAAAAAGTGGTTGGATCTGTTACATTAGAAGGTATTACAATTAATGATCTTGTCTTTGAAGAATGTCAACAATGTCATGAACAATACTTCGATGAGAAAACATCGATCTTCATCCAAGAAGTCCTAGAATTCATAAAACAACAAAAAGAAAAATTGATGCTAGAGCAGAGTGCTTAAGCTCCCAATGGATTTCTTCCCTGACAACCATTGTCAGTGTGTCTGGTCACAGAAAACTGCATGGCATCCTCGGAAAGGATCGTGGTATGCTGCAGATCAGGTTAGTAAAGCCTTATTGAATCTTGCACGGAAAAACCAGTGTCAAAAAATTCGTTTGAGTGGAGGAGAGCCAACATTGTGTCAAGATCACTTGTTGGCTGTGTTATTACAGATACCAGATTATATTACGTTCATCCTCGAAACAAATGGCATCCTTCTCTCGGAAGAAGGGTATATTCAAAGTCTAGAAGCGTTATCCAATCCACCTTATGTACGCGTCAGTCTTAAGGCAGGTGGCACTCTCTTTTCTCAAGTAACAGGTGCTTCAATGGAGGCCTATCAAACCCAGCTTAAAACTATTGACTTACTAAAATATTCGACTTTGCCATTCAATGTGGCTATCATGGAGGAGTTTTTTACTTCTGTAGAAGTATAGCGGTTAGAGAGCATTATTGCTCCCCGTAGGTTGGAGTATGAACAATTAATCGTCTATCCCTTTGTGGAGGCCAAATTAAAGGAAAAGGGACTTATTCATTTTACTGATTCAAAATAGTGAGATTATCTTAGGCGGTGTTCAATCCTTGATTTCCAACTGTAATCGAAAAGGAAAGAAAGAATAGTAAGAATAGCATTCTCCTAGGAAAAAACATGGTAACCGGGATTATCCTCCTCCTTGTAGTTAGATCTTCTTGTTTTATGGTTAGTTTTAGTTAGAGCACTTTCCCCGTTTCAAATCGGACTTCATGGTTTTGCACATCAGTATATATTGGCCTAAAAAGTCATAGAAATTGGTAAATGTTCTTAAATTCTTAGAAGTTGGTTCTGCCAATGTTTTTATCGATAAATTTAACGAGAAAGGTGTTTACACTAGAAAAATAAAGAACAATAAACTTAAAACAGATAATATCTTTTTCATTCTCATAAATCTTCATTCATGTAATTTAATCTATCACATCTTAAGAGTATTTCTTTTTTCGGATCTTTAACCTAATGATAACAGCTATTCCTAATCCAACCAATAGGGATAAGGGATTAAAAGGTGTTATAGTGGGGATGATTCCCACAGATGTGTCTGTTGTAGTGGGGACGGTTTCCACAGATGTGCCTGTTGAAGTGGTATCGGTTGTACTTGTTGAGAAAGGTTGAGTATCAGGTGAGGTTAGAGGATAGAGGTCTTGGTTGTTGGCAATTCCTTGGATTGAATAGGAATTATCAACGATCCCGTCTCCATCATTATCAGGGGTAGTCCAATCATCCCAGTAGTTGTACTCAAAGACATTATTTGTTCCATCATCTTTAGCTTGATTCGTATTCTCCAAGAAATCATTCCACTTTACTAGAGTATTTGATGCGATTGAATCGAGATTAACAGCCCATCCTCCACTGTGATAGGAGAAGATATTCCCTACAATAATATTTTCTGCATTAGTATCATAGTGCAGGTGAATTCCGTGGGTCCCGTTGGAAATGTCATTCTTCATAATATTATTCCTACTTGAGTTCAATAGGTGAATCCCATTATTCCCCTCGTGGTGGGAGATTGTATTGTTCGAGATGGTGTTATCATTGCTAGCAGTCAAATCAATACCGCCTTGATTATTATGAGAGATAGAATTATTTGCAATAGTAAGGTGGTGACAAAAATCAGTGCGAATCCCACTGAGCTTGTGGTTGGAGATTGAATTGTTTGAAACTGTATTTTCACTACTAGAGTCTATACGGACACCATGATTGCAATTAAGTATAGTATTATTGACAATGGTACCATACTGGACGCGCTCAAGAAAGATACCATTATACATAGTTCCATACGTACTGTTAAGGAGACAATCACGTATCGTAAAATACACAGTTGTATCGCGAATGAAGATTAGGTCAGTTGTCGTATCGGTAATATTAAGACGTTTAATTACATAAGGATCATTCATAGTTCCTGACCCAGGAAAACCTAAAGTCTCAAAATCATTGTTGGAATCAATCAAGATGGGACCATATTCTTGATAATATAGCACCTCATTATTTTCTTCAGTAACTTTCACAGTAATAGAATCGAAATAACCAGGATAACCTGATCCAATACTAGTAGCCCTTCCAGAAAGTGCTAGTTTTCCGCTATGATATTGGATTGGATCATTACTAATATCATAAGTAATATTGGGTTGTGGGTCAAATGTTGAGGATTTGGTCACCCATGCCTTAAGGAGAGAGCCATCCGCTTCTAACTTCATGTGCCACCACTTATGGTAGATATATTCATTAAGGTCTATAGAAGGTAGATAATGTAAGGTGTGATTTGTTATTCTAAAGAAAGTTGCATTTTGTAGATAAAGTCTGATTCCGTATCCAGATTTGATCGTCAAGTTACACCCTGAAGGAGGGTTCTCATTCGCTGAGGTGCGCAGATACAGCATTGGTTCATCGAAATTTGAGGTTGTATAAACCCATGCCTCAATGGACCCATTTTGAGAATTGTATGGAAGTTGAATCCCTTCAAATTCCACTCCACCTGATCCCGAAAGTTTTAACGAATGAGAACCATCGTGTACTTTTTCCGTTGTTGTTGTCCATAGACTAGGTGTCGCATAATTCCAATCACTTGGCAGTCCATTCTCAAATCCTTCTGTGTAAGTTGTTGTTCCCTCTACAGAAGCCTTTAAACTTGTGACCTTGAGTTGAATATCATCAATTCCAATTGCATTGTCAAATCCAGTACTCTTATATATTCGAAGCTTAAAAGAATCCAAAAGAGATTCTGTCCAAGAAATTTCACCAGTAATATCAAACTCTTTCTCTTCCCAAACAGCCTCCGCAGGAGTGGGATTTGGAGGATCATAGTTCTCTACTACCGAGATCCAAGATCCGAAGACATTGAATTCGACTTTAAAGGTAGAATCGCCATAACTATACCAATAAAACTGAACAGCAACCTTTGTAATATTCCCTAAATCCTCCCAATCAATCCCTTGAAACCCAATGATACAGGGATCATTATCTTGCTCGTTAGAAGGATGAAAAATGAATTCTTGTTCCCTTACTGCAGTTTTTATAGGTGCAGTAGGATCACAACCACTTGCATTACCACAATAGACATTCCAACTTCCCAATTCCTCAGAAGTAGGAGCTTTTATTGTAGTTGTAGGAGTCAGATCTGTTGTTGATCCTTGTGAATTACTGGTTACGAAGAATAACGAAATGATCAAAACTAAAAAAAATTTCTTTTGACAATTAAACAGAGCACATCTCTCCTTCAGAATTATCTTTCGTTAGTATATCAATCTGTTACCGATGGTAATCTTATAAATATTTCTATAAGTACCATTTGACTTGTGTTGGAATACATCATTAAAAACGAATAAATGATTTTGAGTATATGAGCTATTCAGCATTTATCTACACTAATACTCTTACTTTGTACCAATATCACTTCACGAGATGGAAACAAGCCATATTTATCCTCTACGTCAATTTCAAGTTTATTTCCAAATATAATTCACTCACTCGCTCTGCTATCGAAATATGATTTCCAATGTGTCTAATGATCTCTTTCCCACTTACATTCTTTATATTATATACGTCTCCTTCTCTATGTCAAAAGTCAAAGTTTCTTGAATAAATAACTCTAGGAGGATAATACTGCTTTTAATCATCTCATTCTGGCCGAGTCAATTGAGTCTCAGCAGTGACAGGTTTGAATATACTACTCAAATTTTGGAGGATGGTATTTAAATGGTTCCTGACGAGTTCTTCATCTAAAAGATGGGGGCACCAAGCAAAATACAAAGCATTGTTTGTTTTTAGCGTGATGGAGGTTCGCCTTGCTGGCCCATATAGAATACTTGCGAGAATCCCCTTGTTATCCTTGAGAACCACATCATTCTGTTTCAATTGTTGTTCTTGACCATTTATTTTTACATATTGCTCCCCTCCTTGTGAAACATCGAAGATTAGATCACCTTGAATTTCATCTAGATCATGTCCCGAAGTCAAAATCCTATTCGTGAGTTCTGCAACAAACATGGTATCAACTAGTACAGAAACCTGTGGGAATTTCCCACCACTTTTTATTGTGTTAATCTGGTACTCAATGGGATATTTTTTTTTCCCCATTTTGAAGTAGGTGCTATAATAATGTATCATGTCGTCTTTATCCACTTCTACATATTCTTCTCTGATATTTCTCTCCAAGTGTCGCTTTCGTTCTTCTAATGTTTCATGTTTCTTTCTATTTGGAACATTTCTTATTGTTAAACTTCCAAATATTGAATCAGGGTATTTTTCCTTCAAACGGTGCGTGAGATTTATTTTCATCTCTTTGAACCAACCAAGACATGTTTCTACAATTAGTATTCTTAATCAAAGGAATTGACTATAATTCTTTTTGTGCCGCGTTCTGGAGATTCTTAGCAGGTTAGGGAAACAATAGAAGAAAAGTTCTAAATAATGCGTTTTAGAATTTGATCCTCATAGATCATCGCTGCAAGAATGAGAAGAATACTACTTATAATCCAAAGAATAATAAAAGTTTCATTTTGAGTGATAGGAAAAGGTCCGCCTTCTACGTTAAAAGTGTTTAATCCAACAGGATTAAAGAAGCCTAGAAAAAAAAGGAATGTGAGAAAGACATTAAAACCACATAAAGAGCGCGCACTCAATGCTCTTCTAGCTGTACTACTTCTTTCTTTATAGGCATATAAACAAGCAATAATTAACAGAAAAATCGAGCCCAAGCCTACGAAATAGACAAAGTAAATCCCAGAGTTGAGTTGAGATGGTACAAAGAATGAAATTATGATAATCACAATGCTAGCCATTATTAGTACGATTGTTTGTCGTGATCTCTTCAATTTTCTCGCCTCGTTTGTTGATCCTTCGCGACCTTTTATTATGGAACTTTCAATTATATAAGGCTATCAACAATGCCCTTGGAAATAGCTGCTCACAATAATGATTCTTTCTACTTGGTGGAATAACTTCTTCTTAGAAACCTATTATGAGCTTTGAATATTGAATTTCATGAGCACATAAGCACCTTGGCAATTACTAGGAGGAATCAGCAACCGAATTGAATCCTTTTGTGGAGCGACCCTTCCGATGAGTAAAACTGTTCCATCGTTTTTCTTTGAATACATTCCCCAGAATATTGAAAAATCCAGTATTAATGTCTTCCAGCATTCTAAAGAATCTTTTTCTTTGGAATATGCGATTTTTGATCCGAAAACTGTCCGTATCAATATGTATCCTGTGGCAGGAGGGTGGTTCCGTCAGAAAAAATTGGATCGTGGCATTGCGACTATCCAACAGTTTAGTACCGCACTGGGTTTACATCCTGATTTTCATCAGATTCGTCCATTGGACATTTTTGTTATGTTTGATGTGCTTAAAACTTCGTTTCAGATAGCGCCTGATCTCCCCAAATATTACTGCGGGGGTTTCCTTGGACTCCCAGGGACAGTAAAGCCCCCGATTACTTCAGCCGATGGTTTCACAGATAATCTTCTTGAAATTCTCACGGATAATCCTCAGTTTGCGTTTATTCAATTTGTTTTCAAGTCAATTAAAGTTCCCAAGAAGTACCAAGTAAAAGATGAACAAGATAAGCATGTTTCCAAGGTTCGTTTTGACATTCAACAAGGGAAGGTTGAACAGCGTTTCCAGCCTCAACGTATGAACATCATGGAGGAACTGGGTTGTTTTGAGTTGTCCCCGCGTATTTTAGTTGTTGAAACTAGTCCTGAGGCTTTAAAATCCAAGCTTGATCGGTTATCGGTTCTCTTTGTTTCCAAAGGGTTCAAAGTTCGCGTTTATCCAACCTTCTTCCATCGTTTTTCTTCTTTCAAGAGTCTCTGCGCTAAGCGTAAACTTGTTTCTCCAATCGTCTTAGATGGTTCTTCCTTGATGAGTTTCATTGCTCCTCCTCAGCGACAATTCTCCCATGAGGGTTACACCCTCGTCCCTAATAAGGCAGATTACACCTTATCTACTGGTGTTTCTGAACCCTCTACTAAACGAGCCATCAATCTTGGTATTCCCATCATTAGTGGCAAAACCTCGAATGTCCCCTTGTTTCTTGACGGTAAGGATCTTTGTCGTCATATGGCCGTCTTTGGCATGACTGGTGAGGGTAAGAGTCGTTTTATCTATGGATTAATCAAGGAATTTTACCAGAAAGGAGTCAATTTTCTCATTTTTGATCCTAAGGGAGAGTATCTTCCTCCTATCAAGACCTTTTGTGATGATTTCCTCTATCTGAAACCTGGGTCAACTTCTTTCCCTTGGGGGATTAATCTCTTCCAAATCCCAACCAATGATGCGGGTGAACCCCTTATTCCTGTGGAAGACCATATTCAGTTTGTTGTCTCTGTCCTTGAACATATCTTTGATGATGTTGATACGGTCTCTCCCCAAATGCGGCGTATGCTCCATCTCGCGGTCATTCAAACAGTAAAAGATCAGGGGGATTTTCATTCCTTTCTCTTTTACCTGTCTAATCCTGATGAGTTAGGTATGCAAGGAGCTTATCTTGAAAATACTGCTGCGGGGATTGTCAATCGCATTGAGAAGCTCTTTTTTGGCAATACTGGTCGTTGTTTCACTGTTTCTCGAACCACCTTTGAGATTGCTAACCTGCTTGATCGTAATGCTATTATTGACTTGTCTGCCTTTGAGGCTATGGAGGATCAGAGTGGTCGTCAGATTTTCCTCAACGTTCTTTTTCAGAATTTGTATTATTTTGTT
>JAEOTY010000381.1 GCA_016839625.1 Candidatus Hodarchaeota archaeon | reverse complement strand
TAACCTATATATAGGTTTGCTGCGATGGTTAATCTTTCTGCGAGGAGTTTTGTAGCGCCCATCACGTTCGTAGGATTTATGGCCTTATCAGTACTGATTGTTATTACTTTCTTAACATTATTTGCACGTGCAGCTTGAATTAAGTTTTGAGTTCCGACAATATTTGTTTTTATAGCTTCAAAAGGATTATGTTCGCATAAGGGGACATGCTTAAGTGCTGCAGCATGAAATACAATATCGACATTTTCTAAAGCTAAATCTAACCTATCATAATCTCTAATATCCCCAATAAATCCCCTTAATCGCTCAGATTCAAACATCTGTTCTAAATAAAATAAACCAGTTTCATTAGTGTCGAGAGCACGAACGACTGTTGGTTTTAAGTTAATAAGCTGTCTTACAAGTTCAGTACCTATTGAACCTGCAGCTCCAGTGACTAGTATGATTTTATTCCTGAAAAAATCTGTATTCAACCATGTTCACCGCTAGTTTTAATCTCAAAAAACCTTTTGAGTGAATCAATAACATAATTCTGTTCTTCTTCAGTCATTGTTGGATAAATTGGTAGACTTAGTATATCATTAGACACGGATTCTGTATTTGGTAATTGTATATTATATCCTAATACTATCTTATAAAAATGGGTCAAATGAACTGGAGAGAAATACACCTTTGACATAATCCCTCTTTTCTTTAGAAAATTGATTAATTCATCACGATAACCGTGTTTAATGCGAATTGAAAAAAGCTGAAAGACATGTCTGGCATTAGGAGGGTTAAACGGAAGAATAATCTCCTTATTATTTTTGAGTCTTTCAATATAATAATTTGCTACTTTTTCCCGCCTAGAAATAATATCTTCCACTTTTGCAATTTGAGCTAACCCTAAAGCTGCTTTTATGTTTGATAAACGGAAATTATACCCCAAGGAAACATAATCACCAGATATAGCACTAGTGAAGTAGTCCTTATCTTCTAATCGTCCGTGAGAACGTATAAGTATCAATTTATCATGGATATCTTTTGAGTCTGTGACTATTGCTCCCCCTTCTCCTGTAGTGATGATTTTATTTTGACAAAAACTAAGCATTGAACTCTCTCCAAACGTTCCAGTCATTTTGCCATTTATCGTCGTACCAAAAGATTCCGCAGCATCTTCAATTAATACTAAATTGTGATCTTCTGCAATCTCTTTTAAAGCTGAAATCTGAGCTGGACACCCTCCATAATGAACTGGTATTATAGCTTTTGTTTTTGAAGTTATTTTTTCCAATACATCGTTTGGATCTAAACCAAGTGATTTTAATTCAATGTCAGCTAAAACTGGTTTTGCATTAACAAAAAGTGGCGCATTAGCCGTTGAAATAAAAGTAAAAGAGGGTACAATTATTTCTTCACCTCTATGGAAATCATACGCTAACATTAATGCATGTAAAGCTGATGTTCCTGAATTAAAAACACTGCAATACTTAATTTCAATATATTCACTAATTTGTTTTTCAAATTCTGGCACAGATGATCCAATTGCCCATCGCATGCCAGATTTAAGGACATTAGCCACAGCTTCTAAATCCATTTCATCAGAATAAATTTTGAAGAGAGGTATTTCCATTTCTATTATTCCTACTTGTTATTTTTCTAAATTAACTCGTTTTCAAGAAATATATGCATATATTCTACAAAAATCGATAAATTAGAGTTATTCTGCACCTATTATTAGACTTTAACACCAGTTTTTGAAGTTTCAACTAAGTTCAGTAATTCTAAAACTTTGATATCATCCTGTAAAGTATTTGGAAATGGGGTACCACTTTCGATTGATTTGATAAAGGTTTGGATTTCACCTATATACATCTCTTCGACGATATTCTTGACGTAGCCTTCAGCTGAAGTACCTTCTGGCTCGTGATAAATTATCCAACGTTTTTCGATAGCATCATACAATTTAACCTGTTTTGTATTCCAGTCCCACAATATTTGTCCTTCTTCCATGTTTAGAATAAGTAACCTGGTAGCATGTCTGGCAACAACATCCACATTTAAAGATCCAAGAAAGTCCTTATGTTTTAAATTTATGACATATACATCATCGATGTCTGCTTCTAAGCTAGATGTCTTACTATTAAATCCTGAAATTTCTTCAGGAAATCCGAATATATCTACCATCCAAGTTAGCTCATAAGGCACAATTTCTCGACATCCCCCGGTTGCCCTTTGACTCGCATAAAAGTCTTTGATATGCTCCCAAGGATGCCAATCTGGTAAAAACTGTCCGCTTATATAATAATAACTCGTTATTTTACCATATTTTTTACTGTGAACGATTTCTTTTATGATTTGTATTGAGGGATGGAACCTCATTGTACAAGAAGGCGCGATGAGTATTTTTTTATCTTCTGCATACATTTGTAGTTCATCTAGTCCCTCTAGGATTACACTTGCTTCGACAAACATTGGTAAACCATGTTTTGCTGCTTCCCATAAGTATGGTAGGTGTTTATCAGGAGGAGTTGAAATGATGACACAATTCACTATCTTCCATGCTTCTTCATCAAGTTCTTTTAGTAAATTTATCTTGTATGTGCTTTCAACTTCTGCTAGTCTATCATTTCTAACATCAAATCCATATATTTGATTGGAACTATAGCCTAAAGCATTTAGATTTCTTATTCGTCGCTTACCCATTGATCCAAGTCCAATTATCAAGAATTTCATTTGTTTGTACCTCGCATCTTCATGATTGCTTCTATACAGTAGAAATCGTAGATATCATCAACTTCATAATTTTGCCATCTTTCAATAAGGTAATGTATAGATCTAGGTTGGTAGAAACTATTGTATTTTTTAAGAGTGGAAACTTTAGAGATATAAATTACTCCATATGGGAAATATGCTTTTAATGGATCATTAGTCCCCATTTTTGAGATATCATGACAGTAAGGCGAAACATAATTGTCTTGGATTGTTTTTGCATGCATGGGTTGTTCTAAATGGATTTCTCCAAGACTAATTAGACTACCAGCTTTCTTGAAATTGTCTGAGAATATTTTAATTGCATTATCGATGTCATCATCACGTCTTAAGGGAGAAGTGGGTTCTAAAAGAGTGACTGCATCAAAATTTTCCCCATTATCATTAAAAAAGTCGAGAGCATGAAATATAACATCATAACTGGATGATTCATCTTTAGCTAATCTGGCTGGTCGCATAAAAGGGACTAATCCACCATATTCTCTAGCAACTTTGGCAATTTCTTCATCATCTGTGCTCACGATTGATTTGGTCAGAAGTGTGCTCTTATTGGCCTGTTCAATGGTCCATGCAATAAGTGGTTTATTCAATAGAGGTTTAATATTCTTGTTTGGTAATCGTTTTGAACCACCTCTCGCTGGGATGATTCCTAAAACACTAATATTCTTACCTAGCAAAATATTGTTCTCCAATTTTTGAAATAGCATGTAGAAGTAAATTCGTTTACATCATGATAACAATTGATTAAGACTGCTTCTTTTAGTATTTTTAAGCTGATAGCTTTCCTACCATCAAGAATAACATGACCTTATCATTCAAAACGAATTGTAAACGTTTGAGGCACAACGAATTATGACAGTCTTTATAGATTTCCCTTCATGTACTCTTAAAACTAATATACACAGGGTTTAACGTGATATTTTGCCGTTATAAATTACCAAAACCAAATACATGCCATTACTTTGAAATTTTTTCTCATAGATACTTATAAGAGAGACCTAGTGATTCTAATTGGGATTATCTACTGAATAAGATAACTAAAAGAGATAATCTATTGCTAAAACCAATCTGTATTGATTTATAGTCCTCAGAGCATCGAAATAAAGATATTTAGATCCTCACTCTCGAATGGGGGAAAGAAGAAGTCACTTATAACAGCTGATAGTAATTATATCTTCTTTCTTTTAGAGAAAAAATATAAGATAAGAAACCATCTCTTACCTTAACTGAATTGTAAGAAAGATGTTATAGATTGAATGCTTTTCAAAATTAAAGATAAGCTTGGATGTTCTTAGATATGCCAAAAGGACAAGATTTGTGGAAGAAAGCCAAAAAAATTATCCCAGGGGGGTCGCAACTACTTTCTAAAAGATCAGAAATGTTCTTACCAGAAAATTGGCCTTCGTATTATCAAAAAGCCAAAGGAGTCGAGATTTGGGATTTAGACAATAATAAATACATCGATATGTCGATCATGGGGGTCGGTGCGTGTATTCTGGGCTACGCAGATGGTGACGTGGACTCTGCAGTAAAGAATACTATTGACAAGGGGTCGATGGCTACTCTTAACTGTCCTGAAGAAGTTTATCTTGCCGAGGTGCTTCTACAAATAGATCCATGGGCTGGAATGGTCAGATTTGCTAGATCAGGAGGAGAAGCAATGGCAATAGCTGTTAGAATTGCCCGTGCTCACAGTAAGAAAGACCTCGTGGCGTTTTGTGGTTATCATGGCTGGTACGATTGGTATCTATCAGCAAATTTAGCTGATGAAAAAAGCCTCGATGGTCATTTATTACCAGGACTGGAACCTACTGGAGTTCCAAGAAGTCTAAAGGGGTCTGCTTTACCTTTTGAATATAATAGAATCGATCAATTAGAGGAACTCGTTGAGAAGCATGATATTGGAGTCATTGTATTAGAAACAATCAGAAATTATGAACCAACGAACTCTTTTTTCAGGAGAATTCGAGAAATCGCAGATAATATTGGAGCTGTGGTTATTTATGATGAAATTACTTGTGGATGGCGATTAGACATTGGAGGAGCCTTCAGAAAATTCGGAGTCAATCCTGACATTGTTGTTTATGGAAAAGCAATTGCAAATGGATACCCTATGTCCGCAATAGTTGGAACAACTGAGGTGATGGATACAGCCCAAGTTAGTTTTATTAGTAGTACTTTTTGGACTGAAAGAATAGGCCCCGTTGCCTCACTTGCTACAATTGAAAAAATGCGTAAGGAAAATGTTCAAACACACTTGTGTCGGATTGGAGACTTGATTCAGCAGGGATTGAAAGAGATTGCTGAAGAGAACGGATTAGATATGACAATAACAGGCATTTCACCCTTATCTCACTTTTCTTTTAACTATGGAAACCTTAGTCTCGCTATGAGAACATTATTTACTCAAGAAATGCTGAAAAGAGGATATTTAGCCTCTGCATCAATTTATGTATCCTTTAAACATACTAAAGAGATCGTGGATTCTTATATTGCTGATTCTAATGAAGTATTCCATCTTATTAAAAAGGCTTTAGGTCAGAAAGATATCCACAAATTCTTAGATGGTCCTGTAGCTCACGCGGGATTCAAAAGATTAACTTAAGGACTTATTCTCCCTGAATATGCAAAGGCTTGTCAATTCTCTAATTATACTGGATAGAAGATTATGGTGAAAAAAGATCCTATCATTTTTATTTCCAAATATGATTATCTAGCATTTTCGCAGTTTTTCCCAATACTCTTACATTTAGGTGATTTTCAAACTATTTACTTTGGACTGAAAGATCCAAATAGTTATTTACTTGATCGAAGATCATTAATCCAGAAAAAAGAAGTATTGACTTATTTTGATTATTATTACCAATTTGATATGAATGAC
>JAEOTY010000380.1 GCA_016839625.1 Candidatus Hodarchaeota archaeon | reverse complement strand
ATCCCGTTGATAGAGCAGCAGTGTACGCATGGAGGCTTCGGCCGACAGGTTTAGCTGGCTGCCACTAATCGCACAAGGGCTAACCGTGTGGAAAACGAGTGGACCTATCGTCAGTTGGCTTTAGGAGTGTAAATCTTCGAGTTGGGGTGTTTCGGTCTGGTGTCTGGTTTTTTAGTTTCGGAAAAGCTTTCAAAAATTGCCTTGGTTTCTATTTCTCAATATAGTTATCTATTAATCTTGGTAGAATAGGAGGAATATTAGAGCGTGTATGAACTATCTTGATGATTCTTCCTTGATTTTTTGTATTATAGGAATTCCAGATGACTTAAAGATCCAGCTAATTCGTGCCTTTACCAAATCTCGTTCTTTAACCGACTCAGACCGGCTCAAATCTAGAGTAGAATTTATAAGAACACAAATTGTAATAAAAGATACAAAATATGATTATTTTGATCTTCTTCTCATCGACATTGTAGAGTATTTTGCCCGATTACAGCCAGGTTCCTTTCGTGATGCATCAGGGGTTATCATTACTTTTGACAAGGGAGATAGAACTTCGTTTACATCTGTCGCTGGCTTATGTCAAAGATTTCACATATTTATTCCTCGTACTCCTCTTGCTTTGGTAGGCTTTATCACTGACAATGAAGAAGTAGTAACTACAGAGGGACAGAGTTTAGCAACCAGATTGAACGCTTCTTATTATGATATCCAACCCTCTGATAAGGAAGGAATTATTGCAATTTTTCATGATTTAGCTTCAAAAGTAATTTTTCCTGAAAAATAAAGGAAATAACTGGAAATTTCAAATAGAATTCGCTGCCACAAGGGCTAATTTTAACGAAAAATGTGGAAAACGAGTATTATCAGAAAATACTATCGTCAGGTGGCTTGAGGAGTGTCAATCTTCGAGTAGAGGTGTTTCGATCTGAGGTCTGTATGCTTTTTTTATTTCTGGAAAAAATAAAATAGGTGCCTTGTTACTTAGAGATTCTTCTTAATTTTGGAGTATTGCCAGAAAAGACTATCGCTAGGTAGTTTAAGGAGTGTTATTCTTCGATTAGTGCAGAAATGATAGGTGTTACAGTCTGATCACTTTATTCATACGCCCATACACTTATCTCTTTCCATCTTACATTTAACGTTTTAAAAACTCGTATGACTGGGAATGCGTTTTTTCTATCACAATATAAAACACTCCTCGCAAGCTTTTTAACATTTAATTCTGTTGTAATTCCTTTAAACGATGAACTATAGGATTTTTCTTGAGTTTTGAAAGTACTCTTTCCACCATAGAGTGCTCTATGTAATTTCATCTTTGTCTTCTGATCGCACTCAGAGGTATCGTATGCAAGTATCATTTTTGGTTTTAATGATGTTTGCTGGATCATAATTGTTATGGGAGTTCCATAAAGAAGAATCCCGTCTCCAGCTAATGCATCTTGTATTTCTACTTCAGTTTTTAATTCATCCAGACTCAAATGAGTAACTTGAATACTATCTTCTTTGATTGCATCAATATATTTTTCTTTTTCCTGATCTTTCTGATCATAAATTATGGCTATATCAATATCGGATTCAACTGTATCGTCCCCTGTTGCTACACTTCCAAAGAGAACTATTGAAAGAATATTACTCTTATCTCTTATCTTTCTTGCGAAAGCAATTGCTATGTTTAAATTAGACATTCAATATTCGCCTGCATATTCTCTTTATAATTTCATACTGCTTTTTTGCTTCTTTTGCGTACTTCCCGTTTGAACCACTACCATAAACATGCTTTGGTCGTAAATTTTCAATTTTCTCAATAGCAGTCCATACTTCATCACTATCATTTCCCAATCTTTTTTCACGAACTAACACAGGATACATTTTGTTATGTTTCTGATCCTTATCAATCCTAAGGGTATTGAGCTTATGCATAGCTGCGTTGACATAGTGGCTAGCGAGTAACATAATTAATTCGATTATCGCTTCATAATCTGTGTTATCGCTTAGTTTCACTAAACTTGCTTCGAGATGCTCGATTTTTTCTAGATGAGCTTGAATTTTCATGTTAATACATATAACAAAACGGTGTTAAAAAGCTTTCTGTTATATTTATATAGCATAATTGTATATATGAGAATTATGTTATATTTATTCTACAAGATGGTGTTTAAATAATTTCTGTTATATTAATTTCACAAAACAATGATTTAGTGATATACCTTAGTAATAATTGCCTCTCAATAAGTCTTGAGTCATAACCATCCCCATTAAACTTTCTAAGTGAAAAGTGCTGAATATGTCAGCCACAAGGGCTAACCGTGTGGAAAACGAGTGAACCTATCGTCAGTTGGCTTTAGGAGCGTCATTCTTCGAGTACGGGTGTTTCGGTCTGGTTTTTGGTTTTTAAATTTCGGAATTTCCAACCTCCTTCTACATTCGCCTTAATCCAAAAGTTAAAGAAAGCTAGTATTCTGAAAGAGGAAGAGATATTTCCTCTCCTATGTTTCAATTAATTTAGCCAGTTTTTGAGGAGGAATGCTTTTCAAATACTTTACTAAAGAATCCATCCCAAATTCTTGGATTGGTCTTCCTGACTTAAGAGATGCGATTTCTTGATATAATTTCGATGCTCTGATTAATTGCGCATAGGAAAATATTATTGCTTCAGGATATCGGATGGTCACGTATGCTATGATTATAATTCCAAAGATGGCACTAAACAAGCCAATTGTTCTCACTACCAAGTGAAAGCCAATAGGTTCATATGGGAGAGAGGCCCAGTAATAAGGCCAATATGATAACCAACTAAGAATCATCTCTATGTAGTAGATGATTGGAATTAACACGCCTAGGATCCAGAGATTTTTCGCTCTCCTTACTCTTTCATCCTCGATCACCTGCTTTGTGGTTACATAAGCAAGAACACCAATCATTAGAGCAAGAAGATAACACAACCAGTGGAAAATTGCATGGAGGATTAGAATTTGTTCAGGGAGCTGGATAGTTATCGTGTTATAGAAGGTGAAAAAAAAGAAGGGCGAGCCCAGCCAAAGGCTCCCCCAAAGTATTGTAGTCCACCAGACGACGCGGGGAGATTTTTCCCATTTGATTCTAATGGAATAAACTACTATCAAGAAAAATGCGAGTTCATAAGGAAGGGATTGAACCAAGTTTAATAGTAAATCAATTGTGGGCATTGGTTCTGGAATTATTGGAATATAGAATGAATGACCGATAAATAGATTCAATATAAGACAAGTAAAGACACCTGCTAGTAATAAATAGTCAAACATCCCTGTTTTACGGTAATATCTGATAAGATAATAGATTGGAATAAAGAATACTAACTGTAGTCCTATATAGATCCATTCAATAAAAGGTGGGACAAAGTATGACATTTTCTGGCTCCCTTTATTATCCTCTACCTTCATGAATTATAAGCTTTATCAGAGCTTTTAAGGATGTAGCATTCGATTTGATCTTGAGTTCTTCATAGGAACAAATGAAGATTTTTTTTTAATCAAAGAATCCGGCATGACTCAAGAAGCAGATTCAAGAAAATTGTAGAAACTGAGTATTTTCTGAAATTCCTATCGTCAGGTAGCTTGAGGAGCGTAATTCTTCTTGTAGGAGTGTGTCGGTCGGATGTCTGGTTTTTAATTTTTGGGGATAGAAACTCTTTTTATCCAATATCTCCCATAAGTTATGGCATGTCTAGTCCTTGAGATATCAGTTTTTGTCAGGATGTATTCTGGTTTGTCTGATTCAAGAACCACTGATCTCCTTCGGGTAAGAAACCTCATGCAGGAGGGTAGATTTGACGAAGCTCTGCTGCTTGTAGAAGTTCTCGAGAAAGAGAAATGTGATTTAGATGTTCGGGATAAACACGATTTTGCTGAACTGTTGGTTGACGTTGGTCTGAGTTTCTTTGATAGAGGCAAATTAAATCGAGCTATGGAGTACTTTGAGAGAGGTCTCAGGTTCTCCCAGGCAATCGATTTCAAATTAGGTACCGCTTTTTCTCATTGTGATATTGGCGCTGTTCATTATCGGAAAGGTGACTTGAACCGCGCCTTAGAGTGTATTTCCACAGGTCTTACGCTTTTTGAGGGAGAAGATGCCTCCCCACTCGCTTTATGCTCACATCAACTTCTTGGTGCTATTTACCAAATGAAAGGTGATTTTACTACAGCTTTTGAACACTTTGAGAAAGACTTAACCTTGGTTGAAGGTACAAACGTTTCGACCACTGCTTGGGTTCTCTATTATCTAATTGCTTTAGCAGTTGACGCTGATCTACTCACTAAAGCCAATACATACTTACAGCAATTTCAGGACTTCCAATCTACCCATAAAACCCCGAGTATGCATCATATATCTTGTGTTGCAAAAGGACTAATCTTAAAGGAAAGTCCTAGATTACGTGATAAGGTGAAAGCCCAAGAATTGTTTCAAGAGGTAGTAGAGGATGAGATTATTAGTATGGAACTAACCGTCTCGGCTATGCTCAATTTATGTGAGTTATTACTTGATGAACTCAAGGCTTATGGCGAAATCACTGTGTTACAGGAAGTTAATGCCTTAGTCACGAAAATCCAAAATCTGACCCAGCAACAGCATTCTTTTTCCTTACTCGTTGATACGTTAATTTTACAGGCTAAATTGGCTATGATCGAGGGGGATCTTACCAAAGCCATGGACTACTTAGATCAAGCGACAACTACAGCAGAAGATAAAAACTTAGGTTTATTGCTACAAAAAGTATCTACTGAGAAACAATCTTTAGAGGAACAGTACGAAAAATGGCAACAAATATTTCAGAGTAATGCTCCATTACAAGTCCGAATGGATCAGGCAAGGGTAGAAAACTATCTTAAATTAACGGTTCAGCTTATAAGACCTTTAGAACCCCCAGATTAATTGATATGATATTTTCAGAGGTGAAATTGTGAGTTTTATCAATAATAGTAGTGGGAAAATTAGATGTGGTCCCAAGGCGCTATTAGCTGGTGTTCCGATTGTTCTAATCGGGGCTAATGTCAACAATAAACCTACATACAATGTGGTTGGAAATTTTGGTGTTCTTCGGACTTCTTCTCCCCCCATGATCTATATTTCTACTGACAAGAAACACTATACAACTCAAGGGATCAAAGAAAATAATTCTTTTAGTGTGAATATTCCCTCAGCGGACTTAGTCCAAGTAACTGATTATTGTGGTACTGTCTCGGGACATAATGTAGATAAATCAACCGTTTTCCAGCCTTTCTACGGAAACCTTAGTTCCGCCCCTATGATTAGAGAGTGTCCTATTAACTTTGAATGTCAAGTTATTCGACATTTATCTGATGTATTTCCTGATGGTGACATCTTTTTTGCTGAGATAGTTGAGTCATTTATTGGTAAACAGTATCTTCTTGACGGTCGTAGCTGTACAGTAGATATCAAAACGGTTAATCCTATATTTCTTGGATCAGAGGAGAACTATTGGGTTTTAGGCAACACCATTGCAAAGGCGTTTAGTGTTGGAAAGAATTACAATAACTGAGACTTTCATTGTTTCTACAATACTTTCACAAATATAATTAGTACACCACAAGGGCTAACCGTGTGGAAAATCTGCGGACCTATCGTCAGTTGGCTTTAGGAGTGTAAATCTTCGAGAAGGAGCGATTTGGTCTGGTGTCTGTCTTTTCATTTTCTGAGAGGGAATTCTGAAAGTATTTTTGTATTAAATTCCTGGTTTTGTTATCTATTAAATAGGGGATAATTCAAAGAATGTTTGAACATGTATGAGATCGCTTGATGATTCTTCCTTGATTTTTTGCATTATAGGCATTCCAGACGATTTGAAGCGAGAGGTAATTCAAGCTTTTACTAAATCTCGTTCTTTAACTAACTCACAACCCCTCAAATCCAGAGTAGAATATATAAGAACGCAAATAGTAAGAAAAAATGCAAAATATGATTATTTTGATCTCCTCCTCATCGATATTGTAGAGTCGGGCTATACCCGATTACAGCCAGGTTATTTCCGTGATGCATCAGGGGTTATCGTTACTTTTGACAAGGGCGATAAAGATTCCTTCACATCTGTGGCGGGGTTGGTATCTTTTTGTTATATAATCAGAGTAAGAAAGGTGTTTCTCGGACTCCTCCTGCTAAACAAACCCCTGCCTCTCCATACCTCATAAGAGATACCCCTTCTCCCCTTGAATGTTCAATATGTCGAAAGAATATTAGCAAGTCCGATTTGGACGCGTTTTGTCCTTTCTGTCAAAATCGGTTTCATAAATCCCATTTTGATGAGACCCTCAAGACGACTGGGAAGTGCCCTATCTGTCAGAAAGTAATTATTAAAAGAGGCTCTTAAGCTAACAAGTAGCTCTGATTAACTCGTCATGAGTTTATACTCACAACCTCTCTCTATTTTTCTAGTGTGAGGTAACACGCAATCTCCATATATGACCAAGGTATCACGCGATCTACCGACATTTTTGCGTTAGGAAAAGGGTGCCTTGAGTTATGGACATTAAGTCGAAGTCTTTCTGTGTGAGATAAAATGATTGAAATATTCGAGTTTTATGGTATAAATGGGTAAATCAGAGGGAATCCTGCCAGAAAAAAAGGAACAGTGACAAGGATGAAGATAATTCCAGTAACTAATAAATCATAGTCGAAATTTCTCTCCTTCCGTACTAATCGAGCGCCGAGTTGAATCAAAATCATAGTCAGAGAAATGGCTCGAACTACCCAGGCTACAAAAATCAGAATTGTCCAGAAGATCTGTTCTCCCGATTCTTGTAACAGCTGCCATCCACGGATGTATTCATCCCATTGACTTAGGACTGTTAACCACATATTTGATCCTCAAATTCGCTATCCCCTAAATCATTTCTTGTTTTTCTTTTAAACTCCCGAATTCGTTGATTCTACCTTTCGAAATAACCATCTCCTTCAGGTTCTCTGATAAAATTCAGTAGCTTAGCTATTACTCGTGCAAAGAGGG
Source organism: Candidatus Hodarchaeota archaeon (assembly GCA_016839625.1). Taxonomy (GTDB): domain Archaea; phylum Asgardarchaeota; class Heimdallarchaeia; order Hodarchaeales; family Hodarchaeaceae; genus Hodarchaeum. The sequence goes on along the minus strand of JAEOTY010000380.1, from coordinate 8,779 downwards.
ATGAGGATGGTTACTGATTTTCAACTTCATTTTTGATCCTTCACTTCTTTCTTGACCGCATTCACGGTGCAAAATTTCTCCAAGAAGTATTGACGGCCGATGTTGATTTTTTTTTTATCCTCATTCTTGAAAGATGTACTTCCTAGTTATTCCCTTTACCAGTCCCCTCCAACTTTCCCTTCTGATCCTCTTTAACATTTTTATTAAAAAAAAGATTTATGATGTGCGAATTCTCGGCGGAGAAAGGGTTACTATGAATGTCAAAGTCCCCCCTATCAAGCTAATACCCATTATGATTATCCATAATATATTTCTAATTCCATTTTTATCCCAGCTCATTAATCCCACTACAAAAATGGATAAAAGTCCGAAGATTATAGCACTACGCTCAATCCAACGGAAATACCAAAAGCTCAAGTATTTTTCTAACCATTCCCTTCCGTGAACGTTTATTAGGTGAATCCCGAACATTTTTTTGCTAAAAGGCCAGAATACAGCAATACCGTCACCAGATCCGATCATGTCCTCTATAAGATGCGAATAAGTTCCAATTAGAAACAATAATGAAAATAAAGGCAATCCTAGAAGAAAAATTATGAGGAAACCAATGAAATAGAAAAAGAATGTGTGAGTTGGCCATGTGTGATGGCGAAAGGTGTCATCATACTTCTTGCCTTGTATAAAATGTAATAAGCCATCCAAATCTGGAAGAACTCCACTTATCATCACAATGATTAGACCTTCAATTGAAACCGAATTAGTGCTGCTCATTATGATTGTTCCTAAAATGACTGCAAGGAAAAGATGACCAGAAGCTAACATATAAGATCAGGGCTCCATGATTTCTTTCGTGCTTTCACTCTTCCCCTATGTTCTTGCCACTCCAGTTATATAAAGTTTCAAAGAATGTGAAAAAAATTATGTTTGGTAACTAGTAAGAAAAAACCTGATAGCTTGTTGTCGAGAATTTCAGCCAATAATTAAATTAAATCGCCCGCTGTTCTGCGAACTCTTCAATTGCTCGAAGGAGTTTCTCTTTGATCCGTTTGGGGGTTTCTGGAGTGATTATCGAATAAACGAGCCGCTCATCTTCCAGTGTCTCGACTTTAATTGACGAAATCACCCGATTTACTTCCTTACGAATTCAATAGTTCTACTCCTGATTCTTCCCCTGTCTTTTATACTCACAATAAGTTTTGGTGCAAAAAGAATTCAAAAATTATTAGCAGACTATAAACAGCTACAGTATATAATTCTGTGAATTCTCGCTTTTCTATATCAATAGTCCAGATCAAGTTACAAATCAGTCACCATGGGGTGTTGGAGCTTTGAGTGGAGGTGGGGCTGGAAGCCAACCCCTCCGTCAGCGTTTAGAAAAGATCATTAAGAATTATGACATTGGTAAAGGGAAAAAGTCCCGTAAATCAAATTTTAAACACAAATCATCGCAAAAAATTCGTAAAAAGCCTAAAGTGCTTAATCCCTCCTTTACCACTATTGTCAAGCTAAAAAAAGACCCTAAAACAGGCGTACCTAAGGATTATGGTGAAATCACTATCCCTAGTCAGTTTCGCAACGTCATTCTCCCTCAACACTTTCCTGGGGTTCAACCACGAGATTATTACCAAATTCAAATGACCAATCCACGAACACGAATAACTGGTCCTGTTACATGCCAAGTAAAAAGTAGGGGTCGTATTCAATTCAAACAAAATCTGTCGAATTATTTCAATTATCGATCAGGTGACCAGATTAAGTTTGAATTCGAGAAGCACTTTCCTCAATCGCAAATTGGTAAGATTTCATCGGTTAAGACAATTAGTAGTTTTAAGCTTACTAAAGAGACCACTATGATGAGAGTTTATCTTCCAAATGATGTTCAAAAATTAACGGGTTTAGCTGACTACCAATCACCTCGTTATGTTCAATTGGAAGCACTGGGTCATCAAATTGCTGGAAAACAGTATCCTGATGGAAGTATTGGTATTAAACCTGCTTCCCTCGGCCTTCCCAATAAACCTCAAACTTTCTCTGCTCCAGTATCTATTCACAATACTCATCTCACGTCTAATCAAAAGAATCAACTTTATGAACAAAGTCGTGCTCAATTCGTCTCGAAAGAATTAACACAGCTCCAGGACGCCACTGGTATACCATTTACAGGAGACCCCGCCCAAGACAAGCCCAAAATGCTCGAATACATTATTAATGATCTTACTCAGCAAGGAAAGTTTGATGACTTCGTCAATGTGGAATTCAATACGTCAATCCCAAATACACGTTACAGACCTGATGGAATTGGATATAGACAAGGAAAAATACATCCTGAAGTAATTGAGTTGAAAGCATTCGCAACTAATACCATTACAAATTCGCAAAAGCTTGAAAAACAACTAGAAACCTATAGATCCTTGGGTTATCGTGTGAACGTCATCACAACTGGTACAAAACTACCAAAAAATATTGATAAAATCGTTGATAAAATATACACGCCCAAGGATATATCAAAGTGGATACAATCAAGTGAAAAACCCTTATTACAACAGCTATCTGACAAAATTCGTGAGAACTGGCCTTAATTTATGAGTTTATAAGAGTCGTAATTAATAGGTTGTTAGAGAATGTTCGTCTATGATGATTGCTTTTACACTGATGGCGAGTCTATCGAATATCTGTTAGAGCTTGAACCTTATCTTATTGTTGGAACATCTGGTGGTACAACCGAAATCAGGGAATTGGAGGTTCCAACCAAGTTTATCACAACTATTACAGATAATCAGAATCCTTTTCTGTGCCTCGCTTGTGATACAAAACACCTTTTTATTGGAAGAAAAGATTATTCCGTTGAAATGTGGGATCTAGACCGTTTAGAGAGAGAAACAACCTTCCAAACTAAGATCGATTCGCCTTATACAATCACAGTCTCATCTAACCATATAATTATTGTAGGAAGAGATAAAACGGAAGTGTTAGAAAAAAAATCACTTGAATCTCTTGGTTTTCTTGAAGATTCCTCTCAGTATCCTCGACACCCGCGAGGAAAGGTGTTTATTTATGGTAACAAACTAGCTACTAAAATTTCTCATGAAATGATTGGTTTCTGGGATTTATCATCACTTCAGGAAATATTTGTTTTTACTGCAGAAGATTACATCAGCACAGTTCTCCTTGCAGAGGATTTTCTTCTTGTAGGAACGGAGACTTGTATGGAAATTGGTGAACCATGCTCTGTAAATGTCTGGAATCTTGCCAATATGGAATATGTTGCAGGTTTAGGTGAGTTTCAAGACACGTTCGTGTTTGATATGAAGATCAGTCGAGATTCTAACACTAATAAGTTATATCTTGTCACGGCCACAATTAACACCGTTGATATCTGGGAATGGAAAACATGGAAGCATATTGCTAGAATAAAGGATCTAGCTGATGTTAATCACTGTCAATTGGTTAATGATAAACTCCTTGTTGGAAACATCCATGGTCGAGTAGATATTTGGAAAAAGACAAATTATGAATAATGATATTCAATAATTGAAGTTAAAATTTTGTTGGTTTTAAAAAACAAATTTCAATTCATAGTAAGTGAACCACATTTCTATCCCGTTTTTGGCTGGGACTGGTTTTCTTTTGCACTCTCACTTACATTGTTATGAATGTTCATTTCATCGGCACTGTAGCGGTTGTTCACAAAAAATATGTATTCATTTTGATTCTGTAAAATGTGAATGTGAATTAAGCAATCAAAAATTTCTAAAAATATCCAAAAATTCCTTCTTAACTACCGAAAGAGCTCTTAGATTAAACAATCAAAGTATATCCTTCCCTTATTTCACCCCGATCATTGATCTTACGAATGAATGTACTCACATTTGGAAACGAGGTTTTGCTGTCTCTGCGGTGATAATTCCATATTTTCCAACCCAGTTTGATGTGACCTTACTTCAAGAATTTTCCGTTCCTATTATTCTTCAACTTCCCTCCCAAGAACGTGGAGTTAACCCTTCTCTCTCAGAATCAGGGATTCGTGAGGTTTCCTCTCTTTCCCTTCTCGGTGTTATCACGGGGGTTCCCCTTGACTTACGTGATCTCCCAAAAAATGCTACGTGGCGTGCAATTGACCGTTCACTTATTCAAGTTGAGACTTTTCTGCATTATTTTGATTTCCCTATTGTAGTCTCCCTTCCTGGAGCCTACCTTGATCAAATGAAATTAGCTGTCAAGAGATTGAATGACCTTGGAATCAAGCAAGTTGTTCTTCGTGGTGGGATGTACACCCTTATCAAGTTACATGCTCGCATTAATACCTTCTTAGACATCATCTACCAATATGATTTACAACCAATCCTCTTTTGGGATCTTTGGTGGGTTCCTAGTCGTTCTCTTCGTGTTAAACATTTTTACGGGGCTAGTTGGTGGCAATTTGGTCTTCAGCGTGTCAAGTTTGACCGAAAAAAGCATTTTGGATGTCATTTTCTCAGTCCTTTTTCTAGAAAAGGCCCACAGAAACATACCAGTATCCCCTCTACAACCCAGATCATTGACTGTAATTATCAGTTTCTTGTTACTGGAATTGCCGCTAGAAATGCTGTGGGGGAGGCAGCTAATCATGGTGGGCTTCGCACCCGCTCAAAGCTGCCAACATGAAAGAATGGGGTCATCATTGCTTGACTCAAGCAACTCGGCGAAGCATGAGTCTTGGGGTACTTGCACATCGTGTTGAAGCATGAGGAGGACAGCTAGGGGCAAAGGTACCTTTAACTGATCTCCACTCCGCCCTGAATATTCCTGGTCTTCCCAAATAAAGGGTGGGAGAGAGCGTTTTACCTCTACTTGAATAATATTCCCACGAATTTCTTTTGATTCCACAGCTTGAGCATCTTCTAACTTAAAATTCCACAACTCTTTTTCCGAACTAAAACTGTAGCATCGTAGACCTGTTTTTCCGTGTATTGTCCCTGGGATCCGAATAATCCGTCGTGTATCGGTACTGATGGGATAATCGAATGTCAATCCCGCTTGTGTCAGCTGCCAAGCTACTCTATGTCGTTGTTGTTTCTCGTACTTTTCTTGTTCATATCCCCAGATTGATTGTTTTAAACATTTCTGAGGAAAATCCAGTGCATACAAATGAAATCCTTTATGTCCACTAAAAACATAGACAAACTGGGATAAGTCATACCAGTCATGCAATAGATCAGCTGTATCTACGACTTGTTCCTTTAACAAATCTAATTCTTCTTGTGAATATAGCAGATGCCCCTGCACATCGAAATCCATCATAAATGGCCCACTAAGACATATTGCAGGAGTTTCTTTCGTTGTGAGCTGTGAAGCATCAAGAAATTGTAATACTGTTGCGTACACATGAGCAACAGGTTGTGAGAGGTGCTCTAGATAATTTGTCAATTTTTTCTCAGTTGAAAATGACTTATGGGGGATTATCCACGCTTTTTGAAACGTTTGGAGTTTAATTTGGCGGAAACGAAAATTCATTGGTTCTAGTTTAGATGTACAATAATGAAGTTGAAAATATGACTGTATCAATGGATGTAAGGGTGTTTCTTGATTCAAAGTTTGTCATCATTTTTGCTTACGTATTTTCCCTAGTTTTCCTTTTTTCTCTTCTGTTCGATTGACTGTCTGTTTTGCCTGGAGTGCAAGAGTATTAAGCATTGTACTAACTTCAATTAGGTCAAGAGAAGAAACAGTCTCGCTAATGTTCATGATTATTCGTAGTGCATTCTGAATAATCTCCACACCAACCCTTAGTGCTTCTTCTGGAAATAGATACAGAGAGGTATACAAAGGGGATGTTTCTGTTCTAATACATACGCTTGTTTGCTTTTTAGAGGGGAGAACTCGGATTTGAGTTGTATTACTCATTTTGATTATACTCCTTAATCATAACTTCAACCGTTTTCTTAACCTCCCCACTTTATCTCCAGAACGAATAACAGTACTTCGGGATCGTATCTCTTGTTCAATATTTTCCTCGTAATGCAGTATAGATGATTTGAGCTCGTTTCCTTCCTATTGTTGGAATCGCTTCTAAATCCTTCATGGTTGCTCTTGTCAACTCAACTATTGTTGGATACCATTCACTTATGGTCTTAGCACTTTCTGTTCCAATACCTGGGACTACTTCACACATTTTTACCCCGATATTTAATACGTTACTTGCTTTATATGCATGACGAACGATTTTACGATTCTTATTTCTCTTCCTCCTCATTTTCTTTTCATCTTTTTTTGCCATAATCGTGTGAATTACATATGCAATAGCTGCTTCGTCATTCGCGACTGGTATCAAGGCCATCTCATAATCTAACACCAAAGTAAGAATGGCATTTAAGACAAGCCTCAATTTTCGCCGTTCATCTGTTGGATTACCCGCCAGTATCCAATAGCATTTCTTCCCTGTTCGTGGCATTTTCTTTGGCTGGTAATAGATACGTTGATCTACAATCGAATCATAAAAATCTTTGTTGCGCTTGATTTCTCCAATGATGGTTTTACCCTCGAAATCTCCTGCTTTTAACAGCGCATTTTCCACTTGATATCCTAAATAGGTTAACTCAGCTGTAAGAATGGCGGGTTCGCGGTTGTCGATCCGAATGGTGTTTTTCTTCATTCTCTGGTCCCACTATCTTTTATCAGGCTTCTCAATCAAACCACTAGCGAGTAATTTGATTACCTCCCTATTATTCTGGTAATTACGACTTAAAGACATTTCACAAATTAGGGTGTTTATAAGAGTCGGGGGCGACTTTTGGGGTTAAAATAAAGTTTTATGCTAATGTAAATCGAAAAACGCTTTCAAGAGAATTTTTGGGTGTTTTTAATGGCAAGGTCACCAAGAAATAATTCGCTCAGGAATTTTTGGGCGTTTTTAAAATCAAAATACTTGAGGTTGAAACAAATGATGCCCCCAAAAGATGGTGGAACTGGAAATAATTGATAATGATAACTTTGGGATGATTTCCCCTCATATCCTCCTTTTTTAGGAGATTGTCTTCGATTATCATTCTCTTAAGATATCTGGGATTTTCCACTTCAACCTTGATGCATTAAACCACTTAAAATCAAGATTAAGAGGATATTGTTTTCGTATTATTGAAATCACATTCCATTTGAGACCATTTTCTATCCATTTTACGAGTTTAGGAGTCAATCGAGCCCATATAAAAATGGAGTTCTTCCCAAAATAAATTTCACTAAATGGTATTAAGTTTAAAAATCGTTTTAACTGAAATAATGGGATTTTATCTAAAATAATGCAATACATATCTAGAGAGAAATCGTACACCAGTCGCCAAGGCACAAATCCTATTTGAACTACCTGATGATTGTAATATAGCTGTTTTAATAACCCAACCTCGGTTCTAGAGAGACGCCTAGAATCCTGATCATCAATGAATTTTAATGGAAGGTTTGTGTATGAATAATCTTGAGGATTCTTACAATATAACTTAATTATCTCCTTGGGTAATAGATGTTGGCTATAATGCCACTGGAGATTAAATTCAGGAGTAATAAAAAAGGAACCTCTCTCTCTTTGTCTTTTTTTAGGATTTTTTGATTTTAATAATTGAGTCAACCTACGAAGTTCTGTTGAATTTAGTTTAATCCAGCCAAAATTCGCTTGATAATGGTTTAAAGAGATGCATTTACGTACAGTTGTGATTTTTGACAATTCTCTTAAGATAAGGTAACCCTGACGTTCACAATTCTCAAGATAATGTTCTAAACGGCCTATATCTTCAGTAGGTACTAATAGGATGGCAATATAATTGTTTGGTAGGTTCCTAAAGCTATAAACATCACTACCTGTTAATACTGTGTTTGCAGGATTACGAAAATCGATAATATCTTCCAACGAAGTAGATCCTTGTAGTTGAAATTGAAAAACCAGCCGGTTCAAACCAAAAGCGGGTGAAAAAAAAAGTAAAAACCATCGTCCATCCATTAGAGTGAAGAAACGAGTTAATTCTTCAGATGGCTTGTATTTTTTCGGAAACTCCACATTCTTGACAATGACGGCCTTAAGCATGCGAGGATCCAGGCCATATACCCCGTTTTCTGTGATAAAGTAATAAATAGTCCTTAATATCCTAATTTGGTCATTTGTAAGTGGAACAAGGAGTTTATCACATGCATACTGCAATTGTTCCCAAGCAAGATCCGTTAATGGAATATTTCCACGAATAAGTCCATAAACTCCTGGAGTGGTAGAGTTACCACGTAAGTGTTTTGTCAAGTACTCATAGAATGAATTTGCGTGAAATGTTGAGACATTCAACAAAAGATTCGCAGTTGAGAAATAACTTTCAACAAACCAAAGGAAAGCTGTGTTCAAGTATTTTTTAGTTCCTATAACTCTCTCATTGTACTCCTCTAAACGTTGTGAGAACTTATTCCTTTCATAGTCAGCCTCTTCATAATGTTGTAGGATTGATAAGAAATCAGTTAGTAAAAGTTGATCAGGTGGCGGATAATTCTCTATATGAGCAGGTAGCTGTTCCATAATAGTCCTAATAAAACGTTTAAAACTCTCTCGACCTGGCCGAACCAATTTTCTAATCTCCTCTGGAGAAGAGAGACCCTGGACAATTAAACCTATTGTCGGAAAACTAATCTTTAATAGAATAGTACCAGCTATGATTTTGCAAATCTTTTAAACCTTCCTAACTCAAAGTAATCTCCTCCTCATAATAAAAAAGCCAGTTTTTCGACGTAAAATAGACATTTAATTGATGACCTTTTTCCTGAAAAACAGCCT